>JALYQN010000101.1 GCA_030855835.1 Actinomycetota bacterium
CGTCCGCTTCGACGCCCGCATCGGCGAAGTCGAGAAGTGCCACTTCTCCGACGTCGGGCCGTGTTCGGCAGCGAGGGCACCGGCCGTCGCCTCCGCGTCGACCTCGGCTGCAACCCCGACGGGACGAGCTTCGAGGTATGTGTGGTCGACGCGGACACGCGCGCGGGCCTCTACACGGACTGGCGTTCGCCCGCGCAGCACTGACGCCGCTAGCCGATGTTGACGCTGACCTCATCGAGGGTTCCTTGGAGCACGTCGTCGCCAGCCACCTTTGAACCCAGGACCACGGGCTGGTCGTTGGAGATGGACCCTACCGACTTCGTGGTGGTGAACGTCCGTGCGTCCACCACGGCCTTGACCTGGGTAGCAGTCTTGATGCATTTCACCGTGTGCTGTTGCCCATCCACGATGTCCACGTTCGCATTGCGTTGCACGGCCACGCGGTTTCGGTCCTTGAACACGCACAGCAGCTTGCCGACGGTGGGGTCGCTGGCGCGCTTGATCTCCATCTTCCAGTCACCGCCGGTGGTGGTGGTGACCCCCTTGCGGACGAGGTCCATGCTGTCGTCCGGCATCGTCGTCACCGCCACCTTCACGGTGGCTTCGAGGGTGATGTTCGCCGCCTCCGGGTCCAAGGTGGGGTCGTCGGGCACCGAGACGAACGACGTCGTCCCGTTGAAGTCGTACGCAAAGCCGCTCACCAACCCTGGGCGGCCGGTGTCGACGCTGGTGATCGACCCGTTGTTCGCCTCGGGTGAGGAGTCGACCATGGTGGTCGCATTGGCGGGCTCGTCCATAGCCCAGTCCGCCACCAGCTTGGCGTGTGCCGCCGCTGGCGCGAGCAGCACGATGGCGGCGCCGACGACGGTTGCCGAGACGAGCGTTCGTTTCACTGCGTTCCTCCGAGTTGAGGCTGGTACCCCGTTGACCGCCCCCGACCCACTTTGCACCGTACTTTGTCCGCCCGGCTTGTCCAAGTCACGGATTCGTCCCATTGGTTACATGAGCAACTCGGCTCCCACGGACCCGTTTGACCACTCCCGCAGGCGGGCCAGCGCTGCCGCTTTCACTGAGGCCGCAGTGAAAGCGGCGCCGCCCGGGGGCATTCCCTACCTCCTCCAGGTCGTGCGGCGGGTGCGGCGCAGGGGCCGGTCAAGCGCGGCTGGAAAGACGTTGCGGCCACTCCTGGTGCCCTTCCATCGCCGAACGGGCGGAGGTCGTCATGAACACCCGGCCGGCGTGAGGTTCACGCCGCGCACCCGCCTGGCCCACGGCCGCCGGAGGGCACTCACGATGGCTCCAGGGGCCGGGGCGTTGCTCAGCGCCGGCCCCTGGAGCAGGGCTGGGAGGACAGCAACCCCGCGTCAAGCGACCGGCGCCGAGACCCTACGAGGCGACCCGCTTCCGTGGTGCCTTCTTGACCGCCAGCTCGGCCCAGCCGGTGGCGACCCACTCGGCCGCGGTCTCCCGGTCAACCTCGAGCTGCTCGCCACCGGACCGCTGCTGCTTGCCGTCGTACACGGCCCAGCCGTCGAGTACGCGGACTTTTCACGTTCACCGTGGCGGCCATCAGACGATGGTGACCTTGACGACGGACGCGGCGTGCACGAAGCCGAACCCGGCCCGCATCGTCGCCTTCACCGCCACCCGGTCGCTGGTGAAGTACACCGACCGGTCAGCCTCCACGGTCGCGTCGTCCCGTACGACCAGCCACACCCGGGTGCGGTCGACCGCCCACAGCGTGTTCGCGGCCACATACTCACTCACGAACAACGGGACACCGAGCACCTGGCGGGACGTCGCCGACGTGGCGTCCATCCCGAGGACCGGCTGGTTCGAGCCGGTCTGCGTCTTCACCTTCGCCAGCGCCAGCGCGGTCGCCGGGCCGGCCACGAACGCGGTGATCGTGGCGCCCACCGTCTCGGCCTTGCTGATCGCCTCGGCGGCGAAGTCCAGGTTCCCGAACGCACCCGCGTTCACGTAGGTCTGAATGCCCGACAGGGTGGACAGCCCGGCCGGAGCCGGCGAAGCGAGCCCGGCAAACGCGGCCTGGTCGATCCGCCGGGCAATGTCACGCGCCAAACCGTCACCGACCACCTGGGCCGCCGCCGGGTCGGAGTCATCGGCCATCTCCCGGCTCACGATCGTCAGCCCTGCCACCTTGGGTGGCATCACGACGAGCTCCTGCAGCGTCGGGTCGCTGGGCGTGATCTCGGCGCCCTCCGCCACCCAGCTCGCAGCCGGGTCGGCGGTCACGATCGGAATGCGGTACTTCGTCGACGACGTGGTCACGACAGTGGCGACCTGGGCGAACACCGACGCATTGATTGCGGGCTGTACGACAAGCGGGCCATGCGTGTCGGGCAACAGGCCCGAGACGGTGGCGGTAGTGGTGTAGACGGGCATGAAGGGCTCCTAGGAGGGGTACAGGGATGGTGGTCACCCGACAGCCACCGGCCGTACGGGGCGCCCTCCAGGGGCTGTCTGCGGGACGCTCAGCGGCAACCTGGCCGCACGTCGCGCCCGCGCTCCCATCGTACCGCGGACGCCACCCCGACCACTCGTGTCTCCCAACGTCACAGGCGTGGTAGGTGGCGACGGAATGGTGGCCGGCGGGCACCCGGTTCGTACGGGGCCGGCCGGTGGATGGCCGGCCAGGGGATGCGCGCGCCGACAGAGGGTCGTCGCCGGGCGGCCAGGGTTGGGCGTGCCGCGCGTGGGTGTACCATGCGGCTCCACCACTGGAAGCGCGTAAAGTGGGAATCATGTTGACATCACCTGGTATGCAAGCAACTGTGGAGCTCTCGGTCGAGAATTACGACGCGATCCGAGACGTGGTCCAACTTTGCCTTGATGGTGAGGCAAAGGGGGATGTCGCCAAGTTGCAGGAAGCGTTTCATCAGGATGCCCGGATGTTCGGCGACCTCGCTGGCACCCGTTACGACGTGCCAATCCAGGCGCTCTTCGACATGGCAGCCGAAGGTCCCGCCGACACCGGTAACTACAAGAGCCGGATCCTCTCGATCACACACCTCGGAGAAGTAGCGACCGCGACCGCTCTCGAAGAGGGCTATTGGGGGACGGTGTCCTTCGTCGACTTCTTCAGTCTTTGCCGCATCGAGGGCACCTGGAAGATCGTCAACAAGACCTTCGCCCACATCGGCGGCGAACCGCCTGCCTAGACCCTGTGCCCCCTTTGACGCCGGACGCGGAAGATGGGTCCGCTAGGGCCGCCCGGTTACGGGCTGGTGACGGCGGGCGGCGTTCCGGTGCCCCCCTCGTCCGGCCAGCGCCCCACCCGGGGGGTGCCCCCGCCCCCTAGCGGGGCCGGAGACCGCCACCCTCCGCATTTCCGACCCCGCCGTCCCAGAATCAGCATTGAGAGCCGCTAGGAGGCCGCTGTGAGCGTCTCCGCTTTCCTTTTCACAGACCTCGCCCCCCTCCCCATGTGGAAAGTGGAAAAAGCCATGAGTGTCGATGACGCTAGGCCCGCAGTCTCCGTGTCGTTCGTGTCGGAGGTCGTGCCCCGGGGGTGGTGGTGTCACCGTCGGCCTCGTAGCACGTCTGCGAACGTGTCGCCCTTGTCGACGGGGCCGCCGCGGTTGCCGAGGTCGAACGACGGGCGGGGTGCGGCGTAGTGCGGCTTGGCGGCCGCGAGCTGCTCGACTGCCTCGGTGACCTTTGCGCTGTCGACCTCGCCGTTGTCGTCGAGCACGTCGGCAAGGTCGACGGTGGTCCACAGGTCGGTGCCGTCTCGGAGCCGTTGCGCTGCGAGGGCTTCGACGTCGGATCGCTGCCGGTCGTCGAGCAGACCGCGGAGCCGGTCGCGGTCGGCTGTGATG
>JALYQN010000143.1 GCA_030855835.1 Actinomycetota bacterium
GTACGGAGCAGCCCGATCCCGCTCTCCTCCAGGTCAGCGAGGATGGTGCGCAGCTGCAGCCCGATCAGCAGGAACACCAGGCCCTCGAGCAGGAACTTCACGGCAGCCCAGATCGTCCGCTCGAAGATGCGGGAGGCAGCCTGCTGGATGGTCGGCGACTTGTGCCCCAGCAGCAGCCCGGCCACCACGACTGCCAGCACGCCGGAGCCGTGCACCTCCTCCGCGGGGAGGTAGGCAAGCCACGGGGTCAGCAGCGACAGCACCCCGTCGGTGACCGGGTCGGTGACCCGGCGGCGGATCTGGGCGACCAGCTGCGCGACGACGACCCCGACCGCCAGGCCGCCGCCGGCCGACAGCGCGAACTCCAGCGCCACGTCCGCGACGGTGACGCTCCCGGTGATGGCCACGATGGCCACCCGCAGACAGACCAGCGCGGTCGCGTCGTTGACCAGGCTCTCGCCCTCCAGGATCGTGACGGCGCGCCGCGGCATACCCACCCGGCGGGCGATCGAGGTCGCTGCCACCGCGTCCGGGGGTGCGACGACCGCCCCGAGCGCGAATGCGGTCGGCAGGTCGATCGGCAGCAGCGCGTACGCGACCAGCCCGACCCCGACGGTGGTGAACAGGACCAGCCCCACCGACAGCAGCCCGATCGGCCGCTTGTTGCGGCGGAAGTCGACCAGCGACGTGCGGATCGCCGCCGAGTACAGCAGCGGCGGGAGCAGGCCCAGCAGCACGATGTCCGGGGTGAGCTCCACGTCCGGGATCCACGACGGGAACGACGCGGCGATGCCGATCAGCGTCAGCAGCAGCGGCGCGGACACCGAGAACCGGCCGGACAGCGAGCTGACCGCGGTCACTACCGCGGTCAGCAGCAACACCGTAAGTGCGATCTCCACGGAGACGATTCTGCCAAGTCGGAGTGCGACCACCCGCCGGCACAGGAGAGTTCGCTCCGCGGTCGGGCGCAGCCGGATCCTCCGACGCATCGGCTGCCGGACAAACCCAGCGGTCGGAAGATCGGCCCGGCGGGTTGCGAGCCGCCGCAGGGCAGCAGCTCGTGACCGCCGTGCCGGCCAACGTTGGCGAAGCCGTGCAGCTCACCGTCGGCACCGCGGATCACTAGTGCGCTCTCGTCCCCAGCCGCGTAGGCACGACGCGTCTCAGGCTCGGCCAGATCGTCCGCGCGGCCAAGGCACGACCACTCACCGAAGACGAACTGACGCCCTCACTCCAGCACCCGCTCGGCGACGTACGCGGCGCGGGACAGCATCTTGCTGCTGTCGAAGGGCGTTGTCGCGCGCTCCAGCGGTTCCCGGTCGAGCACGGTGTCGAGTGATCCAGGTCCGGTCACGTCACGCCTCTCCGGTGAATGCGCCGAGCCCGCGCGAGGCAGCGCGCTCGCCCCGGGTGAGGAAGCGGTAAAGCCCGTACCCGGCAAGCACCGCGAGCAGCGAGGCCGCGAGCATCAGGGATGCGAGCGCGTTTAGCGCCGGGGTCGGGGCGGCCCGGGCGCTGTTGTAGATCTTGACCGACGTCGGCTCGGTCGCCGCGTCGCCGGACAGGTAGCGGACGATGACGAAGTTGTCGATGACGTCGGCGAACACGAGCACGGTGCTGGCGAGGATCGCGGGTCCGAGCATCGGCAGCAGCACCCGACGCACCGCCGCCACCGGGGACGCGCCCAGGTCGATCGCAGCCTCCTCGTACTGCTCCCCGATGGTCAGCAACCGGGCCCGGACGAGGATCACCGGATAGCTGAGCTGAAAGGTCACCAGACCTGCCACCTGCCCGGACAGGCCGAGCTGCAGCGGGGTCACCAGTGTCGTCACCATGAACAGCAGGGCGACGGCCAGCAGAGTCTCGGGCAGCACGAACGCGAGCAGCACGGTGATGTTGGCTCCGGCGGGCAGCCGGCCACGCCACCGGTCGAGGCCGAGCGCGAGCGCGACGCCCAGCGGCACGGTGATCAGCGTCGCGATCACCCCGAGCCGCAAGGTGTGGATCAGCGCCGTCTGCAGGCTGTCGTCGAACCAGACCGACCGCTCCAGGTCGCCGTAGTACCACCGCATCGAGAAGCCCGACCAACTGGTACGCGAGCGGCTGTCGTTGAAGCTGAACAGCACGGCGACGAGCACCGGCAGCAGCGACCAGAGCAGGTACAGCACGGTCGCTGCCGCGAGCACCCGGTGTCCGGAGCCCCGCCTGGTCACGACCGCACCGCGCTCGGGTCTCGCGTGGTGCGGACGAAGAGCAGCATCGGCACCAGCGCTACCAGCAGCACGATCAGGACGAACGCCCCGGCCTGCCCGGTCTGGCCAGCCGTGGTCGCACTGTTGTTGATCAGGTTCCCGGCGGTCGTCGTGCGCGGCGAGCCGGACAGCAGGTCGTTGGTGAAGTAGTCGCCCAGCATCGGCAGGCAGGTGAGCAGGACGCCGGCGACGATCGCCGGCCGGGACAGCGGCAGGGTGACCCGCCGGAACGCCTCCAGTCGGCTGGCTCCGAGGTCACGCGCCGCCTCCAGGGTCGCTGCCGGGATCCGGTCCAGCCCGGCGAACAGCGGGAGGATCATGTACGGGACGTAGCCGTAGACGAGACCGAGGACGACCGTCGATGCCTGACCGTTGAGCTGGCCGAAGCCGCTCGGGAACAGCGTCAGCGCGGAGATCGCCCGCGTGGCCAAGCCGTCGTCCTGCAACAGGTTCACCCACGCCAGCATCCGCATCATGTAGGAGATCCAGAACGGCGCGATCAGCAGGGTGAGGATCAGAGCCTTGTACCGGCCCGCGCAACGGGCCGTGTAGTAGGCCACCGGGTAGGCGATGAGCACGCACATGCTGCTGGCCACCACCACGTACACGGCGGTGCGGACCAGCGCCGGGCCGAAGTACCCGTCCGCGCCGAAGATGTGGTCGATGACGAAGTTGAACTGGGTGAAGTCCCACTCCCAGGGCAGCCAGGCGGGCAGCGGCGAGCGGAAGACCGGATCGATCTGCCCGAACACGATGGCCAGCACGACGTACAGCGGCGTGACGAACAGCAGCGCCATCCACACCATGCCGGGCGCGGCGAGCAGCGGCCAGAGCAGTCGGACCCGCTGGCCGGATGAGGTGTCAGGCACCGGCCTTGAACTCTTGCCAGACCTGATGCCAGGCGGTGTCGACCTCGGGCGGGAGCTCCAGCAGCCGGTAGCCGGACGTGAAGTACTCCTCGCGCACCACGGCGGAGCGCAGGTTGGGCGGCACGTACCCCTGCCCCACCAGCCGCTCCGGGTCGATGCTGCGCTGCGGCGGCTGGTAGCCGGTCCAGCTGAAGTTCGCGATCGAGTTCTTCGCCTCGAGGACGTAGTCGAGGAACAGGTGCGCCAGGACCGGGTTCCTGGCGCTGTTGAGGACCACCATCAGGTCGTTGTCGACCATGCCCTTGCCGTCGTCCGGGAACCAGAACCGCAGGGTGTCGGCCGAGACCCCCTGACCGAGGTAGTACTGCGCGTTGACCGCGTCACCGGACCACATCTCGGACAGGCCGTACTGGCTCCCGGGCAGCTCGGAGTACATGTTGACGGTGACCTTGGGCTTGGTGGTGTCGGTCAGCTCCAGCAGCTCGGTGCGGACC
>JALYQN010000151.1 GCA_030855835.1 Actinomycetota bacterium
ACCCACACGTCCGTCCCACCACTGGTGATGATCTCCTCGTCGGCGTCCAGCACCACCTCGCCCTCGGTGCCGATCCCGTACGCGCAGTGCCCCGCCGTCAGGAACGTGTCGGCGTCGAGCAACGTGCCACTGCAACTCAACCACCCCATCTCGGCCGGATCGAAAAAGATCATGAACCCCACATACGGGTGCAAACCCTCGTCCAGCTCGCCGTAGGTAATGGCACCAGCAGGACTGGCCATCCCGAACACCAAGGCCAGTGACCCGACCAGCGAGAGTGCGCACTTCCTCATCCGAGGCTCCTTCGAGGACAGTCAGGCAAGCAGACGGGGCGGAGGTACCGGCGACATCACGTGATGACGACCCGAGTGCCTATCGCCGGAGGGTAGAAGGCCGCGTGCTGGTCATTGCGAGCTGGGCGCTCACGTCCGATCGGCCTACTGCGAGGTGGATCACTTCACTCATGACCCGGCCCATCCGGTGAATCGCCTCAGGGCCGGCCGGTCTCCGTGCTGGCCGGGGGGTCGACAGTGTCGGGACGCCAGCTCCGGGCCGCGGAAGCGGCTTCACTGGTGACAACGAGGAAGCTCATGGAAAGGGTCGCTACTGCGGTGGCGGTGGCGATGCGGTGGGTGATACGCATTGAAGAACTCCTTGATCGGTGAGGTCTAATAGTGACAGGAAGCGATGGAAGCATCACTATCTGCAACAGGATATCCACCGTTCGGTGGACGTGATGGTCGCGTAGCGCTTGTACAGCGAGCGGCGAGCAGCGCTCCAGGCCGTACCTATGGCACCGTTGACACCCAATGGGCACTGTGTCCGATAACCGCGCGCAAAGCGGCACCTCGGCTGCTCTTCACGATGAGGCACGTGAGCGGACTAGGCAGCCGCGGGTCTCGGCACCAGGCTTGGCCGGTGGCGTCAGTCGACCACAGCCGTCGGGTGTGTTGTCCGGTCGCGCAGCCACCTTGTCACGAGTGCGGCTGGCATCGGACGCGCTATCCAGTAGCCCTGAAGTACGTCGCAGCCGAGATCTCGGGCGTGGCCCAGCACATGGTCGCTCTCGACGCCTTCGGCGACGACTCGCAGGCCCAGCTCGTGCGCGAGGGACACGGTGGCCCGGATGATGACGGCGTCGGCGATGTCGCCCCCGAGCCGCTTCACGAAGGTGCGGTCGATCTTGAGCTCGTGCACCGGGAGCCGCTCCAGGTATGCCAGCGAGGAATGCCCGGTCCCGAAGTCGTCAATCGACAGCTGCACCCCGAGGTCGCGCAGCCCGCTCAGCACCACCGCGCAGCGCTCGGGGTCCGTCATGACGTCGTGCTCGGTGATCTCGATGACTAGCTGGGAGGGCGGCGTCCCGGAGGAGACCAGCAGCCGGGCCACCGTGTCGAGCAGCCGCTCCTCGCGCAGGTCGCGCGGGGTGACGTTGACAGACACCATCAACTCGTGCCCGGCGGCGGCCCATAGCGCCCGCTGGCGCAGCGCCTCCTCGAGAATGCGCTCGACGAGCACGCGGCCGAGCCCGGTCCGCTCCGCGACCGCGATGGTCTCGGGTGCCGGCACGGCACCGTGCACGGGGTGCTGCCAGCGCAGCAGGGCTTCGAATCCCAGTAACGCCCCGCTGACCGCGTCGACCTGCGGCTGGAAGTGCAGTTCGAATTCGGAGCGGGCAATGGCACCGGCCAGGTCCCCGGCCAGCGCCAGCCGGCGATGCACCAGGTCTGTGTCGTCGGTGGTATAGAGCTCGGCTCCGGACCGCGCTGCCTTGGCCGCGTACATGGCCACGTCGGCCCAGGTCAGCGTCTGGTCGGCGTGTGCGGGGTCGGTCGGCAACGACGCCACCCCGATGCTGGCGGTCGTGATCAGGGAGATATCGCGCATCGTCACGGGCTCGCTGATCACCCGGCGCAGCACGCGGGCGTGTCGCATCGCCTCGTCGGGGGAAGCCTCCGCCAGCAGCACCGCGAACTCGTCGCCCCCGAGTCGCGCCACGTCGCCCCGCCGGTACTCCTGCAGCCGCTGGGCGGTGACCTTGAGCAGCGCGTCCCCGGCGTAGTGCCCCAACGTGTCGTTGACGTCCTTGAAGTCGTCCAGGTCGATGAGCAGAACCGCGCCGGCCCGCCCAGCGGCGACGGCTGCCAGCACCAACTCCTGGAATCTCCGGCGGTTCGGTAGGTCGGTCAACGCGTCGTGGTTGGCCTCGTGCTCGCGCTGGTCCGCCAGCCGCACCAGCCGGTCGACGAGGTGTGCCTTGTCCAAAGTGACAGCCGCATGTCCGGCCAGTGTCTCCAGTAGCCGCAGGTCCTCGCCGTCAAACGTCTCCTGCTGGAACGTACGGTCGAGCACCAGCAGCGTTGCCCGGACGTCCTGGTTCAGCGGCACAGGGACGGCGAGCCCATCACGGTGCGCCCCGACGACCGCGGGAACCGCCGGCCCGCGCGGTCCGACCTCGGCCGCCCTCAGCACCGGGGTCCCATCCAGGGTCGGCACCCACCACGCACCGGTGAGATCGGCGGCCGTCATCGCCGACCGGGTCACGACCCCGTTGCGCGACACCGCCCGGCTGGCACCATTATCCGGCGTGGCGACGATCAGCTCGGCCTGACTGGCCCGCAGCAGGTCGGCCGCCTCGACCAGCACCGCCTCGACCACCCCGTCCAGGTCGGCGGTGTGTCCGGTCGAGCCGACGAACCGGTACAGCAGCTCCAGCCGGGCGTACCGGGTCACGAGTAAGACGTACATCCGGTAGGCGAGGCCGAGGATCATCACCATCACCGCGAGCAGCACCAGGGCATTCGGCTGGTTGACGATCAGGACGACGACCAACACCGCGGCGCAGGTGTTGATCACGGCGCCGGGCAGCCCCGACCGCAGCGCCTCCCGCAGCACACCGTCGTCGAAGCGGTGGTCGGTCACGCTGATCGCGGTGGTCACCGCTGCGGCGGACAGCAGGTCGGTCACCAGCACCGCCACCAGCGCCGCCACCCATCCGCGCGGCTCGTTGGGATCACCGCTGCCGAGCACGGCCGTGTAGGTCAGAAGACCGAGCGACGCCTCCAGAGCGAACATGGCGGCGTTGAAGGCCAGCTTGAGTCCCCGCTGTCGCGACCACAGGAGCAGCGCGAGCGAGGCACCCAGCACGTAGGCGCTGATGTACTCGGTGCCGGACAGGAACGTGAGGCCGGTGACCGCGGGGATCTCACGCAGGCTGAGGCTGTGCGAGCTGTGCAAGACCGGGAGGTGGATGACGAACACCTCGGCGACAGCGAAGAGCAGCAGCAGCAGCCACCAGCGTGCCTCGGGGACGACCAGGTCGGAACCGGATTCGGGCACATACGGAATCGTCAGGGCCGCCGCGGCCGCCGCCATCACCAGGGTCAGCAGCCACACCGGCGCGGCGACGACGAACCACGGTGACCGGTCGACTGGGTAGACCTGAGCGTCACCCATCCGCAGCTCCCCTCCAGCGGTCAGAGCAGCGTCCGTCAGCTACGGGCCAGGAACGAATCGGACCGCCAACAACGCTTCTGCCGGTACGCCTTCTCTCAGGTGTGGTGTGTACGCGTAGGCGGACCCATGCTTGTAGTCGATACGTCAAGGATCGTCACACATGACGACACGAGGGGTGGTTACTGGAGGCGCGCCTCATCCTTTCGGCGGCAAACTTCGCCCTCCCGTGCACCCGGGCTATAACCACCCATGTCGCAGCCGGAGGTCAAAGTCCGGTGGGGTGGCGTACGAGTCGTCAGGTGATCCTGTTGTGGTTCAGGCGCTGAGCGCCTCGAGGTCGGCTGTCCCGCGCCAAGCACCAACCGAAGCCACGTCGCCTCGGAACCGAAGCCAATCCGTCAAGCAGGTACCGAAGTCATACGAATGTGTGCGCCATCAGGGACTCGAACCCCGAACCCGCTGATTAAGAGAGTCCGTCCCGGTGAAGTCCGTAGACGTTCATCGGTGTCCGTCTCTGCAGGTCAGCAGCATGGTGTACACGTTGGCGGACTCAGGACGACGGCACCGGACTCCACCCGCTGGCCACCACAGTGGC
>JALYQN010000176.1 GCA_030855835.1 Actinomycetota bacterium
TTGCGGCGCAGCAGGAACTCCAGCAGCGAGGTCTCACGCGCGGTGAGCTCGATCTCCGCGCCGGCGCGCCAGACCCGGCGCGAGCCCGGGTCGAGCCGCAGGTCGCCGGCCTCCAGCACCGTGGGTCGCTCGCCGACGTCGCGGCGCAGCAGCGCCCGCAGCCGCGCGGTCAGCACGACGAAGCTGAACGGCTTGGCCAGGAAGTCGTCGGCGCCGTTGTCCAGGGCGTGCGCCTCGTCCTGCTCGCCGTCGCGCGCGGTGAGTATCAGCACCGGAGTCCACACCTCGGCCGCTCGCAGCCCCGCGCAGACCGCGTACCCGTTCATCCCCGGGAGCATGACGTCGAGCACGACCGCTCCGTACGGGTGCTCGGTCGCCATCCACAGCGCCTCGGTGCCGTCACCGGTCACGTCCACGGCATAGCCCTCGGCCTCCAGGCCGCGGCGGATCCCCTCGGCCAGTGTGATTTCGTCCTCGACCACCAGCACGCGCATCGCCGCGCCTCCTCCGGTGATCGGACCATGGGCAGTACAGCGTGCCTGCAGCCTGCTGACCAGGGGCTGAACGTGGCGGCCAGGCCCGACGCACCGCAGCGCGGGTCGGGTGCCGTCGGTCTACTCGACGTCGGTCGCAGTGCCACCGGTGAGCCGGAGCAGCTCGGCGTACGTCGTGGGGAAGACCGCGTGTGGGTGACCCCCGGCCGCCCACACGGTCTCGTGCCGGTCGAGCCAGCGGTCGACGAACGTGCGCAGCGGCACCGGGTGCCCCACCGGCGCGACTCCACCGATCGCCTGCCCGGTCGCCGCCCGTACGGCGTCGGCGTCGGCGCGTTGCAGCGGTGCCAGGCCATGGTCGGCGGCCACCTTGGCGGTGTCGACGCGGTGGGCGCCGGAGGTGATCACCAGCACCGGCTCTCCCGCGCAGGAGAAGACCAGGCTGCTCGCGATGGCACCGACCTCGCAGCCGAGCGCCGCGGCGGCGGCCACGGCGGTGCGGGTCGAGTCGGGCAGCACGACGACCTGACCCGGTACGCCCGCGGCCGCCAGCCCATCGCGTACCCGCATGACCGACGGGTGCTGCTCGAGATGCTGCCCGCTCACCGGCGCGACGCTAGCCCACGTCGACCACCCGGCGAACGATGCGGTTTCAGCAGTTGACGGACTGTCGGTGGTGGGGTCTACTGTTGACGGTGTTCGAACACATGTTCGAACACTCAAGAGGGGCTCCGCGCCGACGGTCGTGACTCGACCCCACGGCTGTCGGCGCGGGTCGCCGAGTGCCAGGAGGATGCGATGCGGTGCTACGACGACCCCGTCGAGGTCCGCAAGGGCCTGGTCGACACGGTGGAGGGACCTGAGCATTTCGTCTGGCGCGGCCGGTTGTGGAGTGTCCGTGCCGTGGTCGCTCGCTGGGTCGAGACCGCGCCGTGGTGGGAGCACCACGTCGTCCGCGGACTGCTCGGCTCGCCGGACGGCACCGACCGAGGGGGAGGGGTGGCGACATCGGTCGCGGCGCTCGTCGCCGAGCAGGAGGTGTGGCGGGTCGACGCCACCCGCGGCCGGCTCGGAGTGGTCTGTCCCGACGACCGTGAGGTGCGAGGGGTGTTCGACCTCGTCCTCGACACCGGGACCGGCTGGTGGCGGCTCACCGGGTGCCAGGACTGACCATGGGAGCACGACGGTGTCATCTGCCCCCACATCCGCGGCCGCCGACTGCCTTGCCCGCGCCGAACGGGCCCTGCTCGAGGCGGGCGCGACTACCGAGCACACGGTGCGCTACGCCTGCGCCCACGTCGCGGCGCTGCGTACGGCGGCCGCCGTGCTCGCCGTACGGACCCGCCCGCACCCGCGCGGAGAGCGCAACGCCTGGGTGCTGCTCGCCCGGGTGGCCCCCGAGCTGACCGAGTGGGCTGGCTTCTTCGCCGCCGGTGCCCCCAAGCGGGCAGCTGCCGAGGCCGGGCTGGCCCGAGCGGTGAGCACTCGGGAGGCCGACGACCTGCTGCGGGACGCGGAGTGCTTCGTCCGGGTGGTCGAGCAGCTGCTTGACCTGCCCGGCCAGCCGCGGCTTCCCGACCAGGTGCCGGCATCCGGGCGGACCGCGTGAGCGACCCGTTCGTGCACCTGCACGTGGCCTCCGGCTACTCGCTGCGGCATGGCGCCTCCCACCCGCACCGGCTGGTCGAGCGGGCCGCCGAGCTCGGGCAGGACATCCTCGGGCTCACCGATCGCGACGGGGTCTACGGGGCGGTCCGGTTCGCCAAGGCCTGCCTGCAGACCGGTGTCCGTCCGGTGCTCGGCGTCGACCTCGCGGTGGAGCCGTCCGGGCTGCTGCCGGGGGCACCTCCCACCTCTCGTACG
>JALYQN010000192.1 GCA_030855835.1 Actinomycetota bacterium
GGTCCGACGACCCGACGCGCTACGACGAGGCGCGGATCATCTTCATCGACACCGAGACGTCGAACTGGACGTGGGACCCAGTCCGAGGGCAGTACTTCTGGCATCGGTTCTACAGCCACCAGCCGGATCTCAACTTCGACAACCCGGCGGTACACCAGGCGATGCTGGCCGCGCTGGACTTCTGGCTCGACCTCGGCATCGACGGCTTCCGGCTCGACGCCGTTCCCTACCTGTACGAGCGCGACGGGACCAACAGCGAGAACCTGCCCGAGACGCACGAGTTCCTGCGCCAGGTGCGCCGACACATCGACGACAGCTACCCGGGCAGTGTGCTGCTCGCCGAGGCCAACCAGTGGCCGGCCGACGTCGTCGACTACTTCGGGGACTTCTCCAAGGGTGGCGACGAGTGCCACATGTGCTTCCACTTCCCGGTGATGCCACGGCTGTTCATGGCGGTCCGCCGCGAGTCACGGTGGCCCATCTCGGAGATCCTCGAGCAGACACCCGCCATCCCCGAGCATGCCCAGTGGGGCATCTTCCTGCGCAACCACGACGAGCTCACCCTGGAGATGGTCACCGACGAGGACCGGGACTACATGTGGGCCGAGTACGCCAAGGACCCGCGGATGAAGGCGAACATCGGGATCCGCCGCCGGCTGGCGCCGCTGCTGGACAACGACATCAACCGGATGGAGCTGTTCACCGCGCTGCTGCTGTCCCTGCCCGGGTCGCCGGTGCTCTACTACGGCGACGAGATCGGCATGGGTGACAACATCTGGCTCGGCGACCGCGACGGTGTGCGCACCCCCATGCAGTGGACGCCGGACCGCAACGGCGGCTTCTCCTCGTCCAACCCGGGCCGGCTGTACCTGCCGCTCATCATGGACCACGTCTTCGGCTACCAGGCGGTCAACGTGGAGGCCGAGCTGGAGAACAACTCGTCGCTGCTGCACTGGACCCGCCGGATGATCCACATCCGCCGGGAGCATCCCACCTTCGGCCTCGGCAGCTTCACCGACCTCGGCGGCAGCAACCCGTCAGTGCTCGCGTACGTGCGCGAGTTCGGCGACGACGTGGTGCTGTGCGTGCACAACCTGTCCCGCTTCCCGCAGCCGGTCGAGCTGGACCTGCGCCGTTACACCGGGGTGCACCCGGTCGAGATGCTCGGCGGGGTCCGCTTCCCGGCCGTCGGCGACCTGCCGTACCTGCTGACGCTTAGCGGGCACGGCTTCTACTGGTTCCGGCTCCCGGTCGAGGAGACCACCACGAGGGAGGCGGTCGACGCGTGAGTGACAATTTCGCAGCCCTGGTCGGTGACTACATCGCGAACCAGCGCTGGTTCGCCGGCAAGGGACGCGGTCACACCGTCCGCACCGTCCGCACGCTGGCCTGGCTGCCTGCCGGCGGTGCGGGAGCGGCGACAGACGGCGTGGACGTACGGGTGCAGGTGGCCGTGGTCGAGGTCGATGCGGAGGCTGCGGCGGATGGTGGGGTCGACCCGTACCAGCTGCCGCTGTCACACCGGACCGAGCGACCCCCACAGCTCGAGCACGCCTACGTGGGTGAGTGGGACGGCAGGCATGTCTATGACGCACTGCACGACCGGGACGCCGTCGAGATGCTGGTCGCGGGTCTCATCGGCCCCGAGCCGGCCAACCGGGTGCTGCCACCGCTGCATGCGCACCCCGTGGCCGAGCGCGCGGTACACCACGCGCAGCCGACCATAATGCTCACCGGTGAGCAGTCTAACAGCAGCGTCGTCGTAGGGTCGAACCTGCTGCTCAAGGTGTTCCGCCGAGTCACCCCCGGTCGCAACCCGGACATCGAGGTTCTCGAGGCACTGACGCGGGCAGGCTCGCACGAGATCGTCCCGCTGGTGGGATGGCTGGAGGCGGACGCGTTACCCGCCGGCACCGGGGCGGGGGGGCTCGACCTGGCGATGCTGTCGGACTTCCTCCGCACCGCGACCGACGGGTGGGACCTCGCACTGACCAGCGTGCGCGACCTGTTCGCCGAACGGGATCTGCACCCCGACGAAGTGGGCGGTGACTTCGCCTCGGAGTCGGAGCGGCTGGGTGTTACCACCGCGCGGCTGCACGACGAGCTGGCGCGGCACCTGCCCCGGTCCATCTGGGGCCGAGACGAGCTTCTCGCAGCGGCGGCGCGGATGCGCCGCCGCCTGCACGCGGCGGTCGGCGAGGTGCCCGAGCTGGCCGCGCACGCCGGTGCGCTGTCCGGCGCGTTCGACTCGCTGGGCGAGCTCGACGTGCCGGTAGCGGTGCAACGCGTCCATGGCGACTTCCACCTCGGCCAGACCCTGCGCACGATAGACGGCTGGCGGGTGATCGACTTCGAGGGCGAGCCGGCCACGCCGCTGGCCGAACGCACCGCGCTGGACTCACCGGTACGCGACATCGCCGGCATGCTTCGCTCGTTCGAGTACGCCGCACAGTCCCAGTGGGCCGACCTGCTGGGCGACCACCAGCTGGCGCAGCGCGCGCTGGAGTGGTCCGAGCGCAACCGACGGTCCTTCCTGACCGGCTACGCCGCCGAGTCGGGTGCCGACCTCGACCGCGAGCAGGCCGTACTGCTGCGGGCGTACGAGACGGACAAGGCCGTCTACGAGGCGGTCTACGAGGCGCGCAACCGGCCGAGCTGGCTGCCCATCCCGCTGCGAGCGGTGTCCCGGCTGGCCCAGCTGGTGCCCGGCGGTGCCCGATGAGCTCGTCGGGCCGCGCGGTGCCCCTGCCCGTCGCCGCCGAGCACCTGGCCGCCGTCGTCGAGGGCCGCCACCACGACCCGCATGGCGTGCTGGGCGCGCACGCGCACGACGGCGCGGTCACCGTACGGACCTTGCGTCCGCTGGCCGACAGCGTCGCCGTCGAGCACGCCGGTGGCCTGGTGCCACTGACCCACGAGGCGGGCGGCATCTGGGTCGGCGTCATCGACGAGCCGCAGGTCGTGGACTACCGGCTGGTGGTGCGCTACGCCGGCCACCCGCACAGCATCGTCGACGACCCGTACCGCTACCTGCCGACGCTCGGCGAGGTCGACCTGCACCTGATCAGCGAGGGACGGCACGAACAGCTGTGGACGGTGCTCGGCGCCCACCCGCGCAGCTATGACGGGCCCGCGGGGTCGGTGCAGGGCACGTCGTTCGCAGTCTGGGCCCCCGGAGCACAGGGGGTGCGGGTCATCGGTGACTTCAACGACTGGGACGGCCGGGTTCACCCGATGCGAGCGATGGGGTCTTCCGGGGTATGGGAGCTGTACGTCCCCGAGGTGGGAGTCGGCAGCCAGTACAAGTACGGCGTGCTCGGCGCCGACGGGCAGTGGCGCACCAAGGCAGATCCGCTGGCGGCGTACGCCCAGGCGCCGCCAGAGACCGCCTCGGTGGTCTACGCCTCGACGTACGCCTGGGGTGACGACGAGTGGTTGCGCCGGCGGAGCGAGGCGCAGCCGCACGAAGAGCCGATGAGCGTCTACGAGGTGCACCTGGGGTCGTGGCGCAGGGACCGCAGCTACCGCGAGCTGGCCGAGGAGCTGGCGGCGTACGTGCAGGAGCTCGGCTTCACCCACGTCGAGCTGATGCCGGTGATGGAGCACCCGTACGGCGGGTCGTGGGGCTACCAGGTCACCTCCTACTACGCACCGACCTCGCGCTTCGGCTCGCCCGACGACTTCCGCTGGTTCGTCGACCAGCTGCACCAGCGCGGCATCGGTGTCATCGTCGACTGGGTGCCGGCGCACTTCCCCAAGGACGAGTTCGCACTGGCCCGCTTCGACGGCACCCCGCTGTACGAGCACGCCGACCCGCGGCGCGGCGAGCAGCTCGACTGGGGCACGTACGTGTTCGACTTCGGCCGCAGCGAGGTTCGCAACTTCCTGGTCGCGAACGCGCTGTACTGGCTGGAGGAGTTCCACGTCGACGGACTGCGGGTGGACGCGGTGGCGTCGATGCTCTACCTCGACTACTCGCGCGAGGAGGGCGAGTGGTCACCGAACCAGTTCGGCGGTCGCGAAAACCTCGAGGCGGTCGCGTTCCTGCAGGAAGTCACCGCCACGTGTGGTCGGCGCGTGCCCGGCAGCACGATCATCGCCGAGGAGTCGACGTCGTGGCCCGGCGTCACCCGGCCGACGCACCTGGGTGGTCTCGGCTTCGGGCTGAAGTGGAACCTGGGCTGGATGCACGACTCGCTGGGCTACGTCGCCCATGACCCGGTGCACCGGCAGTACCACCACCACCAGATGACGTTCGCGATGATGTACGCCTACTCGGAGAACTACCTGCTGCCGCTGTCGCACGACGAGGTGGTGCACGGCAAGGGGTCGTTGCTGGGCAAGATGCCCGGCGACCGCTGGCGGCAGCTCGCCACGCTGCGGGCGTACCTCGCGTTCATGTGGGCGCACCCGGGCAAGCAGCTGCTGTTCATGGGCGGCGAGCTCGGGCAGGTCAACGAGTGGTCGGAGGAGCGCGAGCTGGACTGGTGGCTGCTCGAGGACCCATCGCATGCCGGGGTGCAGACGCTGGTGCGTGACCTCAACGGCGCCTATCGGGACACGTCGGCGCTGTGGCGCACCGAGTCCGACCCGGCCGCCTTCGCCTGGATCGACGCCAACGACTCGACCAACAACGCATTCAGCTTCGTGCGCTCGTCCGGGGAGTCGTTGCTGGCGTGTGTGGCGAACTTTGCCGCGGTCCCGCACGAGGGGTATCGGCTGGGGCTGCCGGTAGCGGGGCGGTGGGCCGAGGTCATCAACACCGACTCCGATGCCTACCAGGGCTCTGGGGTGGGCAACCTCGGCGCGGTCGAGGCCGTTGCCGAGCCGTGGCACGGGCAGCCCGCCTCGACGATGGTCCGGCTGCCGCCGCTCGCGTCGGTCTGGCTGAAGCACGAGGCTTGACCGGTCACCGAGTCGACCAGGACCGTCCGCGGCGACGTTGAGGTCGGTCGGGCGACCGCGCTGCCTCGAGTTCTGACGCGGACTAGCGTGAGCAGGGTGACCTCTCCGCAGATCCCGCCCGGGCAGCCGACGCTGCGCGAGGGAGACATCTCGCTCGTGCCGCTGGGCGGGTCGCGCGCGGTGATGAGCTTCGCCGTCGAGCGCGCCGAACGCGTTGCGGGCAGCGTGGACATCAGCCGGGATGACGATGGCAACGGGTTGCTGTCGTGGGACGTGCACGCAGACCACCGTGGTCGCGGCACCGGGTTGCGGGCGGTCCGGCTGCTGATCGACTACGTCTTCGCCGAGCTGGGAGTCCGGCGGGTTGAGGCGTACGTGGATCCGCGCGACGTAGCGTCGCTGCGCCTCGCCGGTCGCGCCGGACTGCGGCGCGAGGGCCTGGTCCGAGGGCATCGCGCCGGGAACGGCAACCGGATCGACAGGGTGCTGCTGGCGCGGCTGGCCGAGGACCCGGAGCCCACGACGCCGGAGGGCTTCCGGTCGGTGCTCAACGCGGCCCTGCCGACCAAGCGTGTCATCGCCCAGGGGCTGCTGCGCGACGGCGATGACCGGGTGCTGTTGTGCGAGCTGACGTACAAGCCCGACTGGGACCTACCGGGTGGGGTCGTCGAGCCGGACGAGTCCCCGCACGACTGTGTCCAGCGCGAGGTCGCCGAGGAGCTGGGAATCACCGTCACCGCCGGTGACCTGCTCACCGTCGACTGGCTGCCGCCCTGGGCCGGGTGGGACGACGCCTGCCTGCTGACCTTCGACCTCGGCCGGGCGGACTCGGACCTCGTCGATGCGATGCGGCTCGAGCCGCGCGAGATCGCCGCGGTGCACTGGGCCGACCCAGCAACTGTGCAGCGGCGCTGCCGGCCGCAGGTCGCCGAACGGCTGGTGCTGCTCGGCGGACGCGGGCCGGTTCCGAGCTTCCTGCACAGCGGTCGCCCCCCGACCTGAGCCCTTGGCGGCGGGCCGGCGGGGGCCGGCTCAGAACAAGGCGTTGGCGAGGTTGCGGCGGGCGGTCGCCACCCTGCCGTCGTCCGGCCCCACCACCGCGAACAACCCCAGCAGGCGCTGCCGGATCCGCTCGCGGTCGTCGCCGGCCGAGCGGCGGACCACCATGATCAGCCGATCGAAGGCCTCGTCGACGCCCCCGCCGAGCAGGTCGAGGTCGGCGGCGAGCAGCTGGGCCTCGGTGTCGTCTGGCTGGTCGGCCGCCGCTGCGCGAGCCGCGGCAGGGTCGATGCCGGTCGTACGCAGCACCAGCTCGGCCTGAGCCAGCCGAGTCGCCGCCTCGGCGTCGGCCGGACTGGTCTCCACCAGCCGCCGGTACGCCGCGACTGCCTGCTCGGTGTCGCCACGCTCGAGGGCGGCCTCCGCGTCGGCGAAACGGGGATCGCTCGGTGGTTCGGCCAGCGCCTCGTCGTCGATGGCGGCGGCTGTCGGCACATCGCCGACCGGATCCGCCCGACCCGTGACGCCGTTGGCGGCTGCCGCCTGCAGCACCTGGTCGATCGCCTCCCGCCCCGCTTGATCGTCGACGCTGCCCTCGAACAGCGGCACCGGCTGACCTTTCAGCACGGCCAGCACGAGCGGCACCGCCCGCACCTGCAGGGCCTGGGCGAGCTGCGGGCTGGTGTCGATGTCGAGCCTGGCGAGGGTGAGGGCACCGCCGTAGGAGTCGGCGATCCGGCTCAGTGCCTCTACCGCGGTGCGGCTCTGCGGAGCCCGAGACGACCACAACGCGAGGACTACCGGGTGCCGCAGCGACGCCTCCAGCACCTGGCTCTGGAAGCCGTCCTCGGTGACGTCGAAGCTGTACGACCCGCCCGCCGGTGCACCAGCTGACGGTGCTGGTCTCGCCCCGGCGCCGGCACCGCCGGCAGGAGGACGCAACGCCGACAGGTCGATGGCGCCGGGTCGGGAGAAGTTCTGCGCGGTCATGGGTCCATCGTCCCCGATCGGAAGGGTCTAGAAGCGGGCGGGTTCGCGATACTCCCCCCACTCCGCCCGCAGCGCATCGCATATCTCGCCGAGTGTCGCCTCGGCACGCACCGCGTCGAGCATCGGCGGCACCAGGTTGGCGTCGGTGCGCGTGGCCTCGACCAGCGCCTGCAGCAAGGACTTCACCGCCGCGTCGTCACGTGCGGCCCGCCGGGTGGCCAGCTCCTCGACCTGATCGGTCTCCACCTCGTGCGAGACCCGCTCGATCTCGAGCTCGTGGGTGACCGTGTCAGTGTGCCCCGTGATGCCGACGATCTTCTTGTCCCCCTTCTCCAAGGCCACCTGATAGGTGAAGGCCGCGTCGGCGATCTCCGACATGAACCACCCCTCCTCGATGCCGCGCAGGATGCCGGAGGTCATGGTCTGTCCGTCGCCCATCTGCTTGATCTGCTGGAAGATCTGCTCGGCCTCGGCCTCGATGCGATCGGTGAGCTCCTCGACGTACCACGAGCCGCCGAGCGGGTCGGCGACGTTCACGATTCCGGTCTCCTCCATCAGGACCTGCTGGGTACGCAGCGCGATCTCGGCGGCCCGCTCGCTCGGCAGCGCGAGTGTCTCGTCGAGCGCGTTGGTGTGCAGCGAGTTGGTACCACCGAGCACCGCCGACAGCGCCTCGACAGCGGTGCGCACCACGTTGTTGTACGGCTGCTGGGCGGTCAGCGACACCCCGGCTGTCTGGGTGTGGAACCGCAGCCACTGCGCCCGCTCCGTCGTTGCGCCGTAAACGTCGCGCAACCAGCGGGCCCAGATGCGACGAGCGGCGCGGAACTTCGCGATCTCCTCGAAGAAGTCGAGGTGCGCGTCGAAGAAGAAGCTCAGCCCGGGGGCGAACTCGTTCACGTCGAGACCGCGCGACAACCCGAGCTCAACGTACGCGAAACCGTCGGCCAGCGTGAACGCGAGCTCTTGGGCGGCGGTCGAGCCGGCCTCGCGGATGTGGTAGCCGGACACAGACAGAGGCTTGTAGTGCGGGATCTCGGTGGCGCACCACTGCATCAGGTCGCCGATAAGGCGCAGGTGCGGTTCGGGGCCGAACAGCCACTCCTTCTGCGCGATGTACTCCTTGAAGATGTCGGTCTGCAGCGTCCCGTCGAGCGTGGAGATGTCGATGCCCTGACGCTCGGCGGCCACCACGTACATGCAGAAGACCGGCACCGCGGGCCCGGAGATCGTCATGGAGGTGGTGACCTGGTCCAGCGGGATGTCTGCGAACAGCATCTCCATGTCGGCGAGGCTGTCGATCGCCACCCCGCAGTGCCCGACCTCGCCGAGCGCGCGCGGGTCGTCGGAGTCGCGCCCCATCAGCGTCGGCATGTCGAAGGCGACCGACAGGCCACCGCCGCCGCGGCCGAGGATCATCCGGTAACGCTCGTTGGTCTGTACCGCGTTGCCGAAGCCGGCGAACTGCCGGATGGTCCAGGCGCGGCCGCGGTAGCCGGTGGCGTGCAGCCCCCGGGTGAAGGGGAACTGGCCCGGCCAGCCGATCCGCTCGAAGTCCGGGTAGGCCGCCTCGTCGGCCGGGCCGTAGACCGGCTCGACGTCCAGGCCGGACAGCGTGGTGAAGTCGATGTCTCGGACCCGCCCCGCGGCCAGGGCCTCGTCGTAGCGTCGCTGCCAGCGCCTGCGGCCGTCGGTGGCGGCGGCGCCTTCCGGGCCGTTCTCAGTGTCGTCCGGGCCGTTGTCAGTCATTGGCTGGCTCCCTGGACACGTACCCCAGGCTAGCCGGAGGCCGCCGCCGCACCAGACGAGCGCTGCTCAGGGCTCAGTTGCCGCTCCGCACCACGCTCTGGATCTGCCGGTCCCGCTTGTCGACGTCGGCCACGTACCGGAACTCACGCAACCCCTGGTCCTCCGGAGCGGAGTCGAACACGAGATGTCCGTACTTGAAGAAGCGTCCGACGACGGACTTGACAACGGTGATCTCGAGGGCCCTCTGGAGCGGCAT
>JALYQN010000200.1 GCA_030855835.1 Actinomycetota bacterium
TGCGTGGACAGGCCCGCGTCCCGTTGGGTCAGCTCAGCCGGCACCGCCAGCGGCAGTACGGCCAGCCGCCCGATGACGATGAGCGTCAGCACGGTCGCCGCGAGATGCAACGGCCACCACCGCTGACCCGGCAGGTGGCGCACCAGCCGCGCGCCCATCGGCGTAAGGGCCAGGCCAAGCGCCACGGCCAGCGAGACGGCGGTGCTGGCCAGCCCCAGCGGCACCACGGTGTCTCGGTAGTTGTCGATGGCGGCCAGCGTGTCCGCGGGCAGCCCGGCGGTCGGGTCCACCGGCGCCGAGTTGCCCCCAGGCAGCCAGTCCCACGGCACCAGCACCGTGGCGAGGACGACCAGGGTCAGCGTGGTCAGGGCCAGCCAAGCCCAAGCCGCGCGCCGCTCAGCCGGGCTCACCCCAGTGATCGTAGGCACGCGCCCCGCGGGGGCTGGTCACGCGCGCCGCGGCAACTGTCAGCCGACGCGCCGGATGGTGGTGATCGGCATCAGATCGACATCGACGACCTCGACCGGAGCGCTCTCGTTCGCGGCGTGCACGAGCTGGCCGTTGCCGATGTACATCCCGGCGTGGCTGATCGGCGAGTAGTAGAACACCAGGTCACCCGGCTGCAGGTCGGAGTAGGCCACCGGGACGCCCATGCCGGCCTGCATCGAGGCCGAGTGCGGCAGCGAGACACCAGCGGCGGCCCAGGCGAACATCGTCAGACCGGAACAGTCGAACGCGTCCGGACCGGCGGCGCCGTATACGTATGCGTCGCCGACCTGATCGAGCGCAGTTGCGACGGCGGTGCCGGCCCCACCGCTGACCGGTGCCGGCGAGGGTTCGGCTGGCGTCTGACTGCTGCTGGACTCTGTCGGCGACTGCTGCGGCCTCGAGTCAGTCCGGCTGGGCTCAGCGGCCGCCGCGATGCGCTCGGCCCGGGCCTCCGCCAGCTCGGCCAGCAGCTCCTCGGCGGCCGCGGCCTTCTCCAGGGTGAGCGCCTTTTCGCCAGCCGCCCGTTGCTTCGCCGCGGCGATCTCGGCCAGCTGGTCGCGAGCCTGTTGGTGACGCGCCTCGAGGCGGGCTCGCGCTCCCTCGTACGACGTGAGAAGGGCCGCGGACTGATCGGAGGCCGACTGCATGGCGACCAGACCGATGAGGAAGTCGTCGGGGTCTTCCGAGCTGAGCAGCTGCGCGGTGGTGTTGGCGACTCCGGTCGCGTCTGCTTGGGCGAGAACGAGCCGCTCGACCTGCCGACGCAGCCGCTCAGTGTCCCTGCGCAGCGCGCGTACGTCGGCACGTGCGACGGACAGGTCCGCCTCGGCGGCCTCGACCTGCTCGTTGATGGTGTTGTAGCGCTCGATCGCCTGCTCGGCCTCGAGGTGCAGCTGGCTGACCCGGGCGTCGACCTCGGAGATGGTCGGATCGGGATCGGCGCTGGCCGACGGCGACACCACTCCGGCGACAAGCACGGCGACTGCTGCGCCCACACTCAAGCGGACTGCTCTGGAGCTCAGGCACATCCGCCGAACCGTAGCGACCGACCTCGACCCCCGGCAAACTGAGCCCCCCCGCACCCCCCGCGATCCGTCAGTTCTGATCGCCCTAACCGTCCGGCATGGTCGCCCGATCCGGCACTTCTGGCGGGTCGGTCTGGCGTACCAGCCGCAACGGTGGCACCAGACCCGCAGTCGCGAGCGCATCCAGCGCCGACAGCTCGGCGGCATCCAGCTCGAGCCGTTCGCGCGGCGGGCCGAGGAGCACGCTCACCACGCAGTCGTCACAGGCCGGTCCGCGGACCGCACAGTCGTCGCAGTCGACGAGCAACCCATCGTGGGCACCGGGCTCGGCCTTGGGGTCGTGCGCACCGTCGTCGACCATCACGGCCTCCCTTGCTCACCGTCGACCCGCCGTTCGAGCCAGGACAGACGCTAGAGGCCGCCACGGACATCGCCGTCGCTGATCGCCCGGAAGCAGCTAGAGGCGTGGCACGTACTCGATGGCGTCGCCCCGCCCGCACCAGCGGCACCTGACCTCCGCCACCTGGTCCTCCAGCGTCTGTACGTCTTCGACCGTGGCGGCGCCGGCCAGGTCGACGTGCCAGAACTCCCGGGTACGGCGGGTGCGTACTACGTCGAAGCGGGTGAGGTTGCCGCACCCGGCACATCGCCAGCGCTCACCCGCCCCGGGCAGCCGCGCGCTCGGCCCGGTCATGGCAACCCACGCTAGACCGCCGCCATGAGTGCCGCCGCGTGGCGGCACCAGGCTGTCGGTGCCCGCGCCTAGCGTCGCGACCATGGCCCCGGGGTTGACCACCGCAGCGCGGCCGACCGCGGTGCAAGCCAGCTTCGACGAGCTGGGCCGAGCGCTGCGGGAGGTCACGTTCTGCGTGGTCGACTTGGAGACCACCGGCGGCTCACCCGCCGCCGGTTCCCGCATCACCGAGGTCGGTGCGGTCAAGGTGCGCGGGGGGGAGGTGCTCGGCGAGTTCCAGACCCTGGTCGACCCGACCACGCCGATCCCACCGTTCATCGCGGTGCTGACCGGCATCACCGACCAGATGGTGGCGACCGCGCCGCGCATCCCCAGCGTGCTGCCGGCGTTCCTCGAGTTCGCCGCCGGCTCGGTGCTGGTGGCGCACAACGCGCCGTTCGACGTCGGATTCCTGCGGCACGCGGCCGGCCAGCTCGGTCACCCGTGGCCGACCTTCGAGGTGCTGGACACCGCCACGCTGGCGCGCCGGGTCGTGACCCGCGACGAGGCTCCGAACTGCAGGCTGGCAACGCTGGCGCGGGTCTTCCGCGCCCGCACCACACCCATCCACCGGGCCCTCGACGACGCGCGCGCCACCGTCGACGTCCTGCACGGTGTGATCGAACGGCTCGGCGGTCTCGGCGTACACACGCTGGAAGAGCTCGCCAGCTTCTCCGCCCGGGTCACCGAGGCGCAGCGCCGCAAGCGGCACCTGGCCGAGCC
>JALYQN010000212.1 GCA_030855835.1 Actinomycetota bacterium
AGCCGAGACTGGCCAGGACCGCTTCGACCGGCAGCGTGTCGGCGTCGGCGGCGTCGTAGAGCCGGGCACCGAACGACTCGTCCACCGCCAGCGCCGGCGGTACCGTCCCGCCGCAGCACGACTCGCCCCCGGTCGCCGCACCCGGCGACCGGTCGTCGAGCGCCGGTCCACAGCACGATGCGGCCGACCCGTTCGTCACTGCGGCCGCCGCTTGGGCGTAGCGGTCGCGAACCTGGTCCCGCAGCTGCTCGTCGGTGGTCACTTCCAGCCTCCTGAGCGGTAGACATTGATAGCTGTCGATGCCAAAGGGTCGCAGTAGGCATCGACGGTTGTCAATATGCTCGGGCATACTGGGCTCGTGGCCACAGCGACGACCGCCCTCCCGCTCCTGCAAACGTCCGCTTGCTGTACGCCGGTGACGACCGCACCGCTGTCCGCTCGGGATGCTGACCAGCTGGCTCGCACCTTGAGGGCGATCGCCGAGCCGACCCGGCTTCGGCTGCTGTCGCTGATCGCCGCGCACGACAACGGCGAGGCCTGTGTCTGCGACCTCACCGAGCCGGTCGGCCTGTCCCAACCGACGGTGTCGCACCATCTCAAGGTGCTGGTTGACGCAGGCATGCTCGTCCGCGAGAAGCGCGGCGTGTGGTCCTACTTCATCCTCATCCCCGAAACGCTCGGCGCGCTGGCCATGGTCCTCACTCCGAGCTGACGGCGACCGCTCCTGGCCTGTTGGCTGTTCACGGACTGTTGGCTTGCGCTCAGTAGCCGGGCGGCGAGATGATTCACGCCACCATGACTACTCACACCACCGTGAATCCTGTGCGGCTGGATGACCAGCTGCTGCGCTTGTTCGCCGACCCGCTCCGGGCGCAGCTGGTGTCGCGGCTGGCCGTGGCGGAGTTGTGCACCTGCCACCTGGCGGCGGACACCGGTGCCCTGCCGTCGGCGGTGTCGAACCATCTGCGGCACCTTCGTGAGGCCGGGGTGGTCGAGGCCGAACGGCACGGTCGTTACACCTATTACCGGTTGCGTCCGGAGGTGCTGGATGCGGTTGCGGACCGGTTCACCGCCCTGGCAGACATTGCCCGGTCGGCGACCAAGCGGCCTTGCTGATGCCGCCCACCGACGTCGTGACCCCGCCGCTGGCACGCCGGCTGCTCGCCGAAGGGCTGGGCACGGGCTTGCTGGTTACCGTCGTGGTGGGGTCGGGCATCGCCGCGCAACGGTTGAGTCCCGACGATGCTGGTCTGCAGCTGCTGGAGAACTCCACCGCCACCGCCCTGGGCCTGACCGCGCTGATCTTGATCTTCGGCCCGGTGTCGGGCGCGCACCTGAACCCGGTGATCTCGTCGGCCGACTGGCTGCTCGGCCGGCGCGCCTGCCGCGGCCGGCCTGGCCGTGAGGTCGCCGCCTATGTGGTCGCGCAGATAGCGGGGGCGGTCGCCGGAGCCCTCCTGGCGAACGCCATGTTCGACGTCTCGTTGACCGGGCTCGCCACCACCGAACGGACCGGGGCGCATCTGTGGCTCGGTGAGGTGGTGGCGACCGCGGGTCTGGTGCTGCTGGTGTTTGCACTGGCACGTACCGGCCGCGGTTCGCTGGCGGGGCCAGCGGTCGGCGCCTACATCGGGGCCGCGTACTGGTTCACGTCCAGCACCTCGTTCGCCAACCCGGCCGTAACCATCGGCCGGGTCTTCTCCGACACATTCGCCGGCATTAATCCCTCCTCGGTCGCGGGCTTCGTGGCAGCCCAGCTGGTCGGTGGCGCCGTCGGCGCCTGCCTGGCAAGGGCGCTGTACCCGGACGTCGGGGGTCGCAGCCGACGCCGTGCTGGTCCCCCACCACGAAATGCCCGCCGCTTCGACCCGACGGGCACCGGCAGCGGCCAACAGCTCTGAGCCGAAGGGCGGACCACGCCTCCGTCCGCAGTCACCGAGGAGGAAGCAATGAGCGAAACCGAGCACACCGCCGAGCTCACCGTGGATCAGACCGTGGCGCTCAAGACGGCAGCCGAGTCGCTGCACCGCGAGTTCGCCGACATGTTCAGCACCGAGACCATCGAGGGTTTTCTGCACTCGTCGTACGACCAGTTCGCCGACCAGGCCTCCATCCCCAACTTCTTGCCGCTGCTCGCCGAGCGGTTCGCCCGACAGCGGCTCAGGGCCTTGTCCAAGGTCGAAGGTCAGGCGCTCAGGGGTGTCCCGACGGTGTTGTTCTTGTGCACCCATAACGCCGGCCGATCCCAGATGGCCCTCGGGTTCTTCCACCAGCTCGTCGGCGACAGCGCCGTGGCCTGGTCCGGAGGCTCAGAACCCGGCCACGAGATCAACCCGTCAGCCGTGGCGGCGATGGCCGAGCGCGGCATCGACATCACTGGCGACTTCCCCAAGCCGTGGACCGACGAGATCGTGCAGGCCGCAGACGTGGTGATCACCATGGGTTGCGGCGATGCGTGTCCGATCTTCCCAGGCAAGCGGTACGAGGAATGGACCCTTGAGGACCCGGCCGGACAAGGCGTGGACGCCGTGCGGCCGATCCGGGATGAGATCGAACGCCGAGTGAGGCACCTCCTGACCCAACTCGAAGTGCATCACAGCGAGGGTTGAGCAGACGAAGGTGCGTCCCGGCGCCTCTCCTCCCGTCGGGGCGGTGCCCCCGATGGTAGACACCTCACATGGTGGACCCAGTTGCGGCAGGCGGTGCTGACTCATCCGCCAGTCGATGCTGCAGCGCGGCGACAGCAGTCACGGCCGTCACCACCACGGCGGCTCCGATCCACTGACGATCGGTGAGCCGCTCGCCGATGAGGTAGCCGGCAGCCACCCCGAACACCGGGATGAGCGGCAGGAACGCACCGGCGACCGTGGCGGGTACCCGGCTGAGCGCGCTCAGATAGCACCAGAACGCTAACCCGTAGTAGAGAATCCCGGATACCACCGCTGCAGTCCAGGCGCCCATGCTGACTGGTCCGCTCGGGCCCGGGTCGTTGCCGACGACGTGCACGACCAGGAATAGCGTGACCGCGAACACCAGGGCCGTCGCCTGCTGTACCAGTGCCACGGTCACAGATGCGTCATCGAGGAGCAGCCGCCGAGCGGCGACGGTGTACAGCGCGCACGCGCCCACTGCTGCCACCGTCAGCAGGACACCGGTGGTGTCGCCGGCTGCTCCTGCCTGGTAGACGATCAGGAGGACGCCAACGAGAGCGGCCGCCATCGCTAGTGCGAGTGCAGGAGGGACGCGTTCCCTGAGGAGCAGAGCGGCGAGCAGCACGATCAGCACCGGTTCCAGTGCCCACAACAGCACCGACATGCTGGCAGTGATCGACACCAGGCCGAGCAGACCCAGCGCGTACGCCATGCCCGGGTTCAGCATCCCCAACGCGGCGAGTCGCAGCAGTTGCGACGACCACTCGGTCGGTGACCGCGTGACGTGCTTCATGGCGAACAGGAACAGGGTGCTGGCGGACAGCTGCATCGGCAGCAGGGTGAGCGGCGCAATGTCGTCGAGTGCCTGCTTGCTGACGACCGTGCCGCCGCCCCAGCATGCCGGAGCGGCAACGAGCATCAGGACTCGCGGGTACGCAGGATGGTTGGGCATGACGGTGAGACTCCCAACAGGAGGAAGGAACTGCCCGGCCCGGACGCGCGAACGAGGCGTCAGCTGGCGGGTTCTTCACCGTCACAACGGTCGTACGCAGGCACTCGGCACCGCCTCAGAGGGCCGCCCACCTGGCTCATGTGCTCAAGGTACGCCAGTGGCGTCAGGACCGACCCGCGATCTCTCGAGCGGCGGCCGAGGTGGTCACATCGTTCCCGTTGACAGGTTCTTGACGCGGCAGAACGAAGCGCAGATTCCGATGCGTCTTTCCACGACTACGGGTCGGCAGGTGGTCTCGATGCCGGCGCGAGGAGCAGGTCTGGCAGCGCCTGGCAGGCCCAGTCGATGGTCTGGTCGTGGGTCCACCCGCGTTCGGTGGTGAGGACTAGGTAGGCGCTGTCACCGAAGACGGTGAGCAGGATGTCGGTGGCGGTGGCCGGATTGAGGCCGTTGCGCAGGGTGCCTTTAGTGGCGGCGGCCTCGATGACGCGGCGGAAGGCGTCGGCCTGCCGCTGATCGTGCTGTCGCCAGGTGGCGTGCAACTCGGGGTCGGTGAGGGCTGCCGCGTGCAGGATCTCCGAGATGCCAGCGGCGCGGGCGTAGAGGGGACCAGTGCCACGGACGAAGTGGGCGAGGGTCTCGGCGGCGGTGGCGGCGGCCAGCATGCCGGCCCACCAGACGCTGTGCTCGGGATCGCTGGGGTCGTCTTCGCCCAGGACGGCGGTTTCGATGGCGGCGCTGATGAGTTCGGCCTTGGTGTGGAAGACGAAGTAGACAGTCTGGGTGGCAACGCCGGCGCGGCGTGCGATCGCGGCCATTGTCGCGCCGTGGTACCCGTGCTCCAGGAACTGCTCGTGGGCGGCACGGATGATCGTGTGTCTTGTCCGGCCGGCTCGTTCCCGGCGGGTTCCGATCTTGACGTCGCCCATGTCCCGGTCCATTGTAATCCATGACTAAAGCAGCACTTTAGTCAGTGACTACAGCAACTCTGTCTAGCTGAAGGGACCTAGGCTGTGATCGTTGTCGAGTCGGTCGTCGACATCGACCGCCCTGCCACCGAGGTGTTCAGCTTTGTCGCCGACCAGACCAACGCCCCACGGTGGCAGCATGGCCTGCACGAGGTGCGGCGCCTGACCGACGGGCCGATCGGGGTCGGGACCGAGCATGCTTTCGTGCGACGCTTCGCGGGCCGGCGGATCGAGTCCCGCAACCGCTTCATCCACTACGAGCCCAGCTGCTGCGTGCAGTTCGAGATCCCAGACGGCTGGCTCACCGGGCAGGCGTCCTACCTCGTGGAACCCACCGGGACTGGCCGCTGTCGGCTCATCAGTTCGATGCAGTTCCACGCCACCGGCCCAGCTGCGCTGGCAGGTCCGCTGCTGGCTCACGTCCTGGCACGGGACTCCAGACGAGACGAAGCAGCGCTGAAGGCTCTCCTCGAGGCCCAGGAACACCCCTGACGCCGAGGCTCGTCACAGAACGCAGGTGCCTCGTCGGAGCGTGCAGCTGGCCGGTGCCTTCTGTGCCTGTGCGAGCGTGCTGCCAGCTGAGCTTCCGGATGAGAGCGGCCGCCATTGTGAGGCAGTACGACTCCGTGCCTTACGACTTCGCCCGGTGCAGTACGGCTTGGTGCAGGTAGGCCACGACTTCGGCCAGTCCGCCTTAGATGTATGGCGCCGCCCACGGACAGGGTGCGGTGCGACCTGGCCAGCCTGGCTTGCCTCGGCGCTGCCGCCCGTCGCGCGGTGACCGCCGTGGCGGCATCTGCGGTAAGCTCGGTTCTCGGATCACGGTAAGGTGCGCTTTAACACGTTCTAGACGCGTCTGTGCCCCCCTGCCTGGCTGAACCGTCGCAGCGCGCATAAGCGGCCATCGAAAGTGCCTACCGCACCGTGCTCGAACGAGCTCGGGCAGGAGGCATTCCGCCCTGGCGGAGCAGCAGCAGTCAGATGAGCAACCGAACATCGGTGCCCAATTTAGTCCAGAGAGTGAAGGCTATATACGACGGATCCGACGACCACCCCACCACCGCCCCCATCGTTCCCGCCCGCTGGTACCGCCGGGCCTTCGACGGGCACTGCGAGTAACAACGCGTCGACCACTGACACCGCCAGGGACGAAGCCCGTCAGACGGCGCAAGTCGCGGGCGACGAGGCTGGCAACATCGCCAACGAGGCAAGAGCGCAGGCGAGCAACGTCGCGTCTGAAGCCGCCTCGCAAGCGCGTGACCTTGCCGAGCAGGTGCGCGCGCAGGTACAGGAGCACGCCGGCGCGCAGCAGCAGATGGTGGCATCCCAGATGCGTTCCTTCTGCGACGAGCTGTCCTCGATGGCCAGCAACAGCGAGCAACCGGGCACGGCCACCGAGGTCGTCCGCCAGACATCGCAGCGCATTCGGGGGGCTGCTTCGTGGCTCGAGAGCAGCGATCCCGCCGATGTGCTCGAGACGGTCCGGGACGTCGCGCGCCGTCGGCCAGGAGCGTTCCTTGCCGGTGCCGCTGTGGCTGGATTGGCAGTCGGCCGCCTCACCCGTGCTGGTGTCGACTCGCATCGCGAGACCTCCGCCGACGGCCTTCCGCCGGAGTCGGCGTCACAGCCGCTGGAGTCTGGAGAAACCGGGACGCCGGGATCCCATGCGACGACGGCTCCTCCGGTGCCCTCCCAGGTGGCCCAGCCGGTGGCCCCGCCCGGATCGGCAGTGCCGGCGGCGGCTCCCACACCGGGAACTGGCGATCCGCTCGAACCGGCCTTCGACCCCAACAGTTCACCAAGCGACCCGTCCGACCCGTTGACCAGGTTTGACGGTCGAGGCTCGCGATGAGCGGTCCGACCGGTCCCGCGTACTCGGCTGGTACCGGCTCTGGGAGCACGACCGCGGGCAGCACAAAAGCGTCCGACCAGTCGATCGGCAGTCTGCTTGCCAGCATCAGCACTGATGTATCAACGCTGATGCGGCAGGAGGTCGCCCTAGCCAAGGCCGAGGTTCGTCAGGAGGCGGTCAAGGCGGGTGGCGCCGTGGGCATGCTGGGTGGGGCCGGTTTCGCCGGGTACCTGTCCATCCTGTTTGTGTCCATTGCCGTCTGGCAGGGCCTGGACGCGGTGATGCCGTCTGGGTGGGCGGCACTGATCGTCGCAGTTGTGTGGGGCATCGTTGCCACGGTCCTCGGCCTGAATGGCAGGAAGAAGATGCAACGGGTGAATCCGAAGCCGGAGCAAACCGTCCAGACCTTGCAGCAGGTCCCTAGCGCGCTCAAGCCTGACCCGAACAACACCACCACGGAGGCAGTCCGATGACCACCACCGAGCCCAACGATCCGGACCACATCCGTGCCGACATCGAGCGCACCCGGAATAGCCTCAGCGCCGACGTCGACACCTTGGCCGAGAAGGTCGACCCGCGTTCAGTCGCCAAGCGCAGCACTGACCGTCTCCGAGACCGAGCGGCGTCTGCCCGCAGCGCGGTCATGGGCTCTGCCTCGTCGCGCTCGACGCCGAGCGGCTCCGACAGCGCGGTCGGATCGCTGCAGAACGCCGCTGCCAGCGCACCAGAGAGCGCGCTGCGACATACCCAAGGCAACCCGATGGCGGCGGGTGTGGTGGCGTTCGGTTTGGGCTGGCTCGCCTCGTCGCTGCTGCCGAGCACGCGCGCCGAGCAGCAGGCCGCCGACCACCTTCAGGAGCAGGCCCAGCAGCTCAAGCAGCCGGTGACCGACCACGCCAAGTCTGTTGCACAAGAGATGGGGGAGAACCTTCGCGAGCCGGCACAGCAGGCTGCGGAGTCTGTGCGATCCACTGCTCAAGAAGGTGTCGAGTCGGTGCAGGGCCAGGCACAGACGTCGAAGCAGGCAGTGTCCGATCAAGCCCAGGGGTCGGCAGCATCCGTGCGCGAGAAGCAGTAGAGGTAGTGGACCTGTCGGACGATCAGTAGCGCCTGAGGACCCTGTCTGTTGTGATCGACGAGGTGCCTCAGCCCCAGCGCATTGCGGCACGTGTGTACATCGGAGCGCGCCTAGGCGATACACGGCCGTGCGTGACCACCCTCACTGGTGTGACCATGCATGGAATGCATGGCCTCACGTGTACGACCGCACCTGCCGGGCGGTCCGCGCGAGCGTGAACTGACCGAAGCTGAGCAGAAGGACCCCCGTGGCGAGGAAGCCAAGGTCCCAGCCCACCGGGCCGCCCAGGTCGTCGCGGACGTGGTGCACAGCGAGCAGGTGGTGGTTGATCAGACCCTCGATCAAGTTGAACAAGCCCCACCCGGCCAGCACCCAGCCCCAGAGCATGGCCGGGGGTGGCGCGGCGGCGATGCTGTGCACGCGCGACGACAGCAGCGCCACGCCGGCGACGACCGCGACCCAGGCGAGGACGTGGAAGAGCCCATCCCAAAGGGTGTTCAGCTCCAGGCCCACCACCGTGCTGGTGGGCTCACGGTGGCTGACCACGTGGTGCCATTGCAGCAGTTGGTGCAGCACGATGCCGTCGACGAACGCCCCGAGCCCCGCCCCTAAGAGCAGCCCAGGCGCCCGGGTCAGTCGTCGAGCGATCATCGACATTCGGCGCCGAGGGTCGCGGCTGTCCACCCGGCCTTGACCACGGTCATCCGGGCGACGCTGGGCTGCGCGGCGACTCGGCTTTTGTTCCCGACCAGCTGACTGGTGCCGTCGATGGCGTGCAGCGAGCGGGAGCTGACGTTGCATGTCATGAGTGCTCCTGAAGATGAGAGACACGCGCTCGGGACCGACAAGTCGCCGTCACACCGGCTCGACCCAGGATTCCACAGCTGCTCGGCCCAGCTGGCGGCGTGCCGAGATCGACATAGAGAACCACAGGGTCGAGCCCGCAAGCCTGAGCACGAGTAGATCTCGTCACGGCCGGTCCCCCATCTGCCGGTGCCCCTGGTCAGAGGCGCTTCGGCCGAGCGGGTCGCTGTAAACGGCGTGCGCGCTAAATCGCTCCCGCGTTCTCGATGATGTGCTTGCGTTGCGAGAGCGTTTCGAGCGCGACAGCGGCTTCCGCCGCACCGCCGTAGCCGTCCATCGCAGCGGCCATTCGCTTTGCGCCGGTTTTGAAGCGTTCGTCTTCGAGGATCTCTGCCGCGGTTTCAGCGATCGCGTCGCTGCTGGAGTCTGGCATCAGCATCCGGCCCGCGCCGAGCGCCTCGACCTGCTCTGCGT
>JALYQN010000213.1 GCA_030855835.1 Actinomycetota bacterium
GCATGCACATCGTGCCCACCACCGAACCCGAGATCGGAGCTGATGATCTACCTGCCCTAACCGCCTAACCCATCAGAAGGAGCACGCAGCCCTACACCACTACCGGGGACTTGACCACGCAACGGTGCCCGCCGGCGAGCGTTTGGACGCGATTCGGCCCACGGCAGGCTTGTAAGGCCGCGAGTGTCGGTCCTACGCTGAGGGCCGTAAGGGGTGTCCCCAACGGATAGAGACTTCGCATGCCAGACACGGACGATCTTTACCGGAGCCTCGATGCCGACGAGATCGAGGCCCTCGGACCGATGCCGGCTGGCGAAGGCGTCAGCCCGACCACCGACCGCAGCGGCCGGACCTCCGGCCTCACCGCCGAGGTCCACTTCCCGGGGATTGTCCACCAGTCGTCGGTCTCTGCCGACGATGACCCGTTCCCGCCGCCCCGCAGCCTGACGACGGAGGACTGACGTGGCTGTGTACGTGCGAAATGACGGGAACGCGCGCATCTACTTCGCCCTCGGGTATCACTACCCGAACTGTGACGGTGAGAACTGGGCGAAGACGGGTTGGTGGCAGATCCCACCGGGCGGCACCGTCACTGTGCGCGGCGGCGCCTCCAACGGCGCCAAATACTTCTGGTACGCCGAGACCGACACCGGCTCTCAGTGGGCCGGTGACGTAACCACCTGGCTGCCCAACGACGTGTTCGACTGGTGTTGGCCGACATCGAGCACGGACGCGTCGCTGCGGGGGATGCGACGGCTTGATGTGCCGGTGACGAGCGTGAACCACACCCTCGTGCTCGGCTGACCCCGCTCGCAGAAGCGCTGACCTCAGATGCGCCGGTCAGGCGTTGAGTTGCGCAACCCCGACTTTCGGGCTGGACCGCGCTGTGCGAGCCCGACGTTCGACTTGGGTCACGTTTACGATGCGAGCGGATAGTGCGGGTGAGAACATCGGGTCCGGCACCGCGGCACACCGGCCTCGGCTACCCACCCTGATCGACTTCGAGCAGCAGGCGCCGACCTTCCCACCGCCGCCGAACCGGCGGCATGTCCGCCACACCGAGCGCGTCTGAAAGGCAGGTCGGTGCCGGTGGATGCAGCGGGCGCACCGAGTGGTGGGGGCGACGCTGAGTGACGGCATCCTGTGCGGGTATAGCCTGCCAAGCGGCTAATGGGGTTTTCGGAGGGGATGCCGTGAGCGACAAGTTGGTCGTGAGTATCGCTGATGTCGAGGCGGATAGTGAGCGGCTGGACGAGTTGACGCTCGCCCTGAGACGAGAACTTCTGGAGCTCGATGTTGACGACGTCGAACGGCTGAGTGCCGGCCAGGCCCCGGTAGGAACTAGGGGATTTGATGTCGCCACCGTGGGCGCCTTGCTTGTTACGCTGAGTTCCTCGGCGAGTGCCGTCGGCAGCCTGATCACTACCGTCCGCGGTTGGCTCATGCATGCCCCCGCGGGGCGGTCGGTGGAACTGGCGATCGGTGACAAGTCGATCAAGCTGTCGGGCGCGACCAACGAGCAACAAGAGCGCCTCATCCACGAGTTTCTCCGTTCGGTCGCCACGAGCTGATCATGTCCGGGCGCCGGCTCGCACTGGTCGTGGCCACGGACCGTTATGACGATCCGACGCTGCACGGGTTGGCTGCGCCTGCAGCGGATGCCGAGGCTTTGGCTAACGTCCTCGGCGACCCGGACCTCGGCGGGTTCGAAATTGAGGTGTTGCGCAATCCCACCTCCTGGGAAACCGCGCAGCAGGTGGAGATGTTGCTGTCCGAGCGCGTTCCCGGTGACTTGGTTTTGTTGCACTTCTCGTGCCATGGGCTGAAGGACGAGTCCGGGGAACTTTTCTTGGCGGCTCGCAACACCTCGCCTACCCGGTTGGCCTCGACGGCGGTGGACACCTCATTGGTGAACCGATTGATGCAGCGCAGCAGAGCGCAACGGGTCGTGTTGCTGTTGGACTGCTGTTACGGGGGAGCCTTTGAGCGCGGTGTCGTGGCCCGCGCTGACCCCAGCGTCCACGTGGGGGACCGGTTCTCGCAGGGACGACTGGTCGCCGGTCGGGGTCGGGTCGTGATCACCGCCTCGAGCGCGATGGAGTACGCGCTGGAGGGCACCGACCTGACCGTGGGCGGATCGCCTCAACCGTCTTTGTTCACCGGTGCACTCGTCAACGGGCTGAGCAGCGGCGAGGCGGACCGGGACCAGGACGGTCAGGTGGGGTTGGACGAGCTGTACGACTACGTGTTCGAGAGAGTCCGGGAACGAAGCCCGAACCAAACCCCGAGCAAGTGGGAGTTCGGCCTGCAGGGCGACCTGGTGATAGCTCGTAACCCACGACGCCAGATCCGTCCTGGATCCGTGCCCGAGGACATCGCCGAGCTTGTTCACCACCCGACCGCGGGGGTCCGCCTCGGTGCTGTTGACGAACTTGCTCGGATCGCCGCTCAGGAGAACCTGGGGCGGGCTGCGGGTGCGGTGCTCCTGCTCCGTCGGCTGCTGGATGACGACAGCCGGCGGGTGTCGCAGGCGGCAGCCGTGGCGTTGGACAAGGTCGCACCCACTGCCTTACCCGGCCACGTCGACTTCGATGACATCCCGGTCGGCGCGACGTCGGCCGAGGACGTTCACGTCCAGGGCGGCCCACTCGCGCTGGCTTCCACCGTCGAGACGTCACGAACAGAGCTACAGGCGCGGTTCGAAGGGCCAGTCCTTCAAATCGAGGTGACCGGCACAACCGTTGGACCGTTAGAAGGGTGGGTAAGTCTGACGAGTCCCGCGGGCGAGTTGCGCATACCCGTAACCGCCACTGTCGTGGCCGGCAAAGAGCCCAGCGGACTCGACACCATCGCGGCGCCACCATCCGAGTCAACGCCGGCGCGCCCTGCCGAGCCTATGGAATCGACTCCACCCCCGCGGAGCTCGGTTCCCGTAAACCCGAGATCACCTGCTGGCGGGACCGCACACAAGCAGCCGCCGCAAATCGGGCATGAAGACGCGGCAGGCGATGACACGGGAGAGGCCGCGTCGCTGGACAGCAAGGCCAGGACGGTGGGCCGTCGCAGGTGGTACGCACTGGCCGCCGTGCTACCTGCCGCAGCCCTCATCGCATGGCTGGTCCTGCGAGATGTTGGGCAGCCGAACAACGAGACTCCGCCACAGCCCTTCACGTCAGCGGCGCTCTACGACTTCGCCAACGCTCACTTCGACGCCGACGAATGCATTGTTCCAAACCCCAGTCAAGCCCCCGTCGCCTCGACACTGCCGCAC
>JALYQN010000258.1 GCA_030855835.1 Actinomycetota bacterium
GTACGTGACCAGCCGCGGTCGCGGCGCGGTGCTCGTACTCACCGGGACCGCGCTGTTCGGCACGATCGGCACCGCCCGAGTGCTCGGGCCCGACGCCGCTGCCCTGCCGGTGGCCTTCGCGCGGATGGTGCTGGCCTCCGGACTCATGGTGGCCGTCGCCACCGCGAGCGCAGCCCTCGCTGGGCTGCCGCGCCCCGGGTGGCATGGGGCCGTCCGGCCGTTGCTGCGCACACCCGCCGTCTGGGTGGCCGGTGTCGGGCAGGCCTGCTTCCAGGTGAGCTTCCTGGCCGCAGTCACCACTGTCGGGGTCGCCACCGGCACGCTCGTCGCCATCGGGACGACCCCGCTGCTGACCGGACTCGTCGCCACCGTGCGCACCCGCCGCCCGACCGGCAGCTGGCTCGCGTTCACGGCTGTGGGGGTGCTGGGTCTGTACCTGCTTGTCGGCGTCGGGGACGCCGCCGACCCGCTCGGCCTGCTGGTCGCCCTGGCGGCCTCCGGGTCGTACGCCACGTTCATCCTCGCCGGCGCCCGGCTCACCCGGCTCGACCAGCCGATCGGCACTACCTTGCCGGTCGTGTTCTGCATCGCCACGCTGACTCTCAGCCCGGCACTGGTGGTGTCGGACTGGGCCTGGCTGCCCACCGGCGAGGGGATCGCGATGCTGGCCTGGCTCGCGACCGTGCCGACGGTGCTGGCGTACGCGCTTTTCAACCGCGGGCTGGGCCATGTCGAGGCCCCGGTGGCCGCGACCCTGGGGCTGGTCGAGCCGCTGGTGGCCACGGTGCTCGCGGTTGTGCTGCTCGACGAGTCGCTGGGCTGGGTGCAGATACTTGGCGCGCTGCTGATCGGGTCGGCGGTAGTGGCGGTGGTACGGGTCGGGCCGCAGGTAGGGCCGGCGGTGTCGACCGGTGCGGAATGATCGGCTTGTGAGCAGCGACGTCCAGGCCGGCGGAAGGCCGTCGAGCGAGGAGTTCCGCAGCGGTTTCGCCTGTTTCGTCGGTCGCCCGAACGTCGGCAAGTCGACGCTGACCAACGCGATCGTCGGCGCGAAGGTCGCGATCACGTCGTCGAAGCCGCAGACCACCCGGCACGCGGTGCGCGGCCTGGTGCACCGGTCGGACGCACAGCTGATCTGCGTGGACACGCCGGGTCTGCACCGCCCCCGCACGCTGCTCGGCGAGCGGCTCAATGACTTGGTCCGCAGCACCTGGGCGGAGGTCGACGTGGTCGGGGTCTGCCTGCCGTGCGACGAGCGGGTCGGTTCCGGTGACCGCTACCTGGTCGGCGAGGTGGCCAGGCTGCGCCGGCGTCCCGTGCTGGCCGTGGCGACCAAGACCGACCTGGTGGCGCCGGACCGGATCGCGGAGCACCTGAGCGAGGTGGCTGCACTCGGTATGCGCGCGGGACTCGAGTGGGCCGAGATCGTGCCGGTGTCGGCGACCCGCGGCGCCAACGTCGCCCTGCTCACGGACCTGCTGGTGGATCGGCTGCCGCCGGGATCGCCGCTGTACCTCGACGGTGAGCTCACCGACGAGCCGGAGGAGACCCTGGTCGCCGAGCTCATCCGGGAGGCGGCGCTGGAAGGGGTGCGCGACGAGCTGCCGCACTCGATCGCGGTGGTGGTCGAGGAGATGGTCGTGCGCGAGGATCGCCCGGCCGACCGGCCGTTGCTGGACGTACGCGCGCACGTGTTCGTCGAGCGGGACAGTCAGAAACCGATCATCATCGGCCGCCGCGGCTCACGGCTGAAGCAGATCGGCACGCAGTCGCGGGAGCAGATCGAGCGGATCTTGGGCACCCCGGTGTACCTCGACCTGCACGTCAAGGTGGCCAAGGACTGGCAGCGCGACCCCCGTCAGCTGCGCCGCCTCGGCTTCTAACCACACCGCGGGCGCCGGGGCGGGAGGGCTAGGGCGTCAAGGTGTGCTGCACCTCGATGCCGCGGCCGACCACTACGCAGCCGATCGCGTCGTTGACAGCGATCATGTACGTGTTGGACTCAGCGTTCCAGGTGTCGATGTGACGCAGCTGCGGTTCCCGATCGGCTAGCGCGTGCAGCATCGCGATCTTGAGCCGCAGGCCCAGCTTGTGCCCGCGGTGCCCCGCGATCACGGCGGTGTCCTCCTGAAAGCCCACCCACGGCCGGTCATCTTCCACCACGACGACCGTATGGCCACCGAGCACGCCGTCACTCCTACGCCGCGCAAGCAGCCGGTGCAGCCGGCACCCCCGTGCCGTCATCGCCTGCTCGAACGCTCGGAACCGCTCCTCCGGCCACACGGCATCGTCAAGCTGGAGGTCGTCCAGCGGTTCGTCGTTCATCGCCAGGTGCAGCTCGAGCAGGTCGGCGACCAGCTCGTCGGGGGCTGGGTTGGGCAGGTCGACGAGCTCGTACGCGGTTGACGCCGCCTCCGCAC
>JALYQN010000263.1 GCA_030855835.1 Actinomycetota bacterium
CGCTCGCGCGAGTGCTGGAGGCGGCGCGCGCGGCGCACGCGGCCACGCCGCGCTTCGCCGAGGTGCTGGCGGTCTGCTCGGTGCTGGTCGACGAGCACCCGGTGGGTGGCCGCGACCACGCCACGGTGGACGTCGCGGCCGGCTCCACCGTCGACCTGCTGCCCCCGTTCGCCGGCGGGAGTGGCCGCCGGTTCGGAACATCCGCCAGGTGAGACGCGTTGCCGGGCGCGTGAGACGCTGACAGCCACCGAGAGGAGACCACCCGACATGAGCCGATCCACCGCACTCGTCGACGCCGACTGGGTCGTACAGCACGCCGACGACCCGCAGGTCGTTCTGGTCGAGGTGGACGAGGACACCACCGCCTACGCCAAGGGCCACCTGCGTGGCGCCGTCAAGCTGGACTGGAAGCAGGACCTGCAGGACCCGGTCCGCCGTGACTTCATCGACAAGGAGCAGCTGGAGCAGCTGCTGTCCAGCCGCGGCATCGCCGCCGATCAGACCGTGGTCTTCTACGGGGGCAACAACAACTGGTTCGCTGCCTACGCGTACTGGTACCTCAAGCTGTACGGGCACGCAGACGTGAAGCTGCTCGACGGTGGGCGCAAGAAGTGGGAGCTGGAGAGCCGCGAGCTCACCGAGGAAGTGCCCGAGCGCGAAGCGACCAGCTACACCGCGCAGCAGCCGGACACCTCGATCCGCGCCTTCCGCGACGAGGTGACCGAGGCGATCGGTGCCTTGAACCTGGTCGACGTGCGCAGCCCCGACGAGTACTCCGGCCGGCTGCTGGCCCCTGCCCACCTGCCGCAGGAGTCGGCCCAGCGCGGCGGGCACGTGCCGACGGCTGCCAACGTGCCGTGGAGCAAGGCGGCCAACGAGGACGGGACGTTCAAGACCGACGCCGAGCTGCAGCGCTTGTACGCCGACGCCGGGGTGGACTTCGGTCGCGACACCATCGCGTACTGCCGCATTGGGGAGCGCAGCGCGCACACCTGGTTCGTGCTGCACGAGCTGCTCGAGCAGCAGAACGTGAAGAACTACGACGGCTCGTGGACCGAGTACGGCTCGCTGGTGGGCGTGCCTGTCGCGGTCGGTGACGAGCCGGGCACCGCCTGATGTGTGGCGCGACGGTCGGCGGGACGTCGCTGGCCGGGGTCGACCTGAGCGGTCAGGCGGTCATCCAGGGCGTCGTCACCCGCGACGGCTCGCCGGTCAGCGGGGCGTACGTCCGGCTGCTCGACCGGGGCGGCGAGTTCACCGCCGAGGTGCCGACCTCGGCGACCGGGCAGTTCCGGTTCTTCGCCGCTGAGGGGGTCTGGACCGTACGAGCACTGGCGCCGCGATCGGTACCCGGCGACCGTACGGTGCACGCGCAGGTAGGAGACATCGCCGACGTCACGCTCGCGTTGGAGCCGGCCGCGTCCTGAGCGAAGCGGTGCGGCGCGCACCGAGTCAGCGCTCCAGCAGCACCGTCACCGGGCCGTCGTTGACCAGCGAGACGGCCATGTCGGCGCCGAACACACCGCGCGCCACCTCCGCGCCAGCGGCCTCCAGGCTGGCGCAGAACGCGTCGTAGATGGGCCCGGCCACCTCGCCGGGCGCAGCGGCGGCCCACGTCGGCCGCCTGCCCTTCCGGGCATCTCCATACAGCGTGAACTGGCTGATCACCAGCAGCGGGGCACCCACGTCCGAAGCCGAGTGCTCGCCCCGAAGTATGCGCAGGCCCCACACCTTGCGGGCCAGCTCAGCGGCGCCCCCGGCGGTGTCGTCGTGGGTGATACCCAGCAGCACGACGAGCCCCGGCCGGTCGAGGGCCCCGACCACCGCGCCATCGACCCGGCACGCGGCCTCAGCCGCGCGCTGCACCACGGCCCGCACGAGGCGGAGTCTGGCAGGCTGCCCGCCATGACGTCGGCACCGCCACCACCCGACCGAACCCTGATCACGGTCGCCCCGACAGGCGCCGAGTCCAGCAAGGCCGACGTGCCGGCGCTGCCCACCACGCTGGACGAGCTGGTCGAGACCGCGATGGCCTGCGAACGCGCCGGTGCCGCGATGGTGCACGTGCACATCCGCGACGCCGAACACCGCCCGACACTCGACCTGGCCCGGCTCACCGACACGGTCGCCGCACTGCGCGAGACCACGTCACTTGTGGTCCAGCTGTCCACCGGCGGATCGGTGCACGACCCGTACGCGCACCGGCTGCGAGTGTTGGAGGCCGGCCCCGACTCATGCTCGCTGACGATGGGGACGGTCAACCTCGGCGACGAGGTGTTTCTCAACCCTTGGCCGTTCGTGCGCGAGCTGTACGAGGCGAGCCGGGCGGCACGGGTAGTGCCGGAGTTCGAGCTCTTCGACCTGGGGCACGTCGCCGCGCTGCACCGGCTCCTCGACAGCTGCGGCCTGCCGTACGGGGAGCGGGTGCACTGCGACCTGGTGATGGGAGTTGCGGGCGGCATGCCTGGGACCGCCGCCGCGCTTGTCGCCGCCGTGGCCGCGCTGCCCCCGCAGACCACGTCGTGGAGTGCCACCGGCGTCGGCCGGACCACGCTGCCGGTTGCGCTGGCCGCCCTGGGTGCCGGTGGGCACCTTCGCGTCGGGATGGAGGACACCTTGAGCTTTGCCCGCGGGCGACCGGTGACGCACAACGCCGAGCTGGTCGAGCGGGCGGCACAGCTGGCCGCGCTGGCGCAGCGTCCTGCGATGACCGGCACAGACGGCCGCGAGCTGCTGCAGGTGCGCTCCGCGGCCTGAAACGGCCGCCGTGACCCGGGTAGCATCCCCGGCATGCTGGAGGCGTCGCTGATCGCGCTGCTGGTGGTGACCGGCCTGGTCATCGGCTGGGTGTCGATCGTCGTCCTGCACTCTTTGTTCAAGCGCTGACCACGGAGGCCACCGATGCCGCCGACGCCTCGCGCAATGTCGGACCTGCACGCCGACCTGCTGCCGTACGCATGGCTGGTGGGTCGCTGGCACGGCTCCGGGCACGGCGACTACCCCAGCATCGAGCCGTTCTCGTTCGGCCAGGAGATCGCCTTCGCTCACGACGGCCGCCCGTTCCTGCACTACTTCAGCCGCACCTGGCTGGTCGACCCAGACGGGGAGCTGGTACGCCCGGCGGCACTGGAGACGGGCTTCCTGCGCCCTCGCCCGGACGCGGAGTGCGAGCTGGTTCTGGCCCACCACACCGGCTTCGCCGAGGTGTGGCTCGGCTACGTCGAGGCCACAAAGCTCGAGCTGGCGACCGACGTGGTCGCGCGCACGTCGTCGGCCAAGCAGGTCAGCGGCGGTCACCGGTTGTACGGGTTGGT
>JALYQN010000275.1 GCA_030855835.1 Actinomycetota bacterium
TCACAAGTCGGTCGTCACCGTGCGCGTACAAGTCGCGCACCTTGCCGCTGTGCAGGTGGACGGTCACGTCTGGCGGTCCGGCACCGTCGGGTACGCGCTCAGCAGCCGGCGCACGGACGGCGGGACCGCTCGGTCGGGCGGCGTTGACCCCACCGGCTGGGGCGGGCCAGCGACGGTGTGCAGAGCAACCACCCCCGTCCAGGCATCAGTCGGCTCGTCCGGCGGCGACGGCGGGCCGGTGCGGATCTTGACCGTCCAGCTCTGGGGCTCTATCGGCAGCTGCGTCACCAGCGTCGCTGCACGTTCCTTCGCCGTCGTCCCCCTGATCTCGCTGGTCCGGCCGGGCAGCAGTCGTTCTGCAAGCTGGTCGAGGGCAGTGGCCTGCTCGGCATCGGCGAGCGGTTGCAGGTGCCCGCGTACGACGGCCGAGCGGTAGTTGGCGGACGACTCGAAGGTCGTGTGCGCGACGACCAGCGCGTCCATCGCGACGACACTGAACGCAGCCGGAGCACCCGCGGCGACGTGACGCAGCGCGCCCGCACCCGTCGAGCCGTGCAGGAGCAGCCGGTCGGCATCTCGGGCGAACAGCATCGGCACGACCCACGGCTGACCGTCGACCACCGTGGACAGGGTGCCGACCGTGATGGCGTCCAGCACTGCGTGCAGCACGGCGACGTCGGTGGAGGCGCGCTCCCGGTGCCGGGAGACCTCGCCGGGAACGGTGGGCACGACCCCATCCAATCCCCATCGCCGCTGGCGGCGTGCCTGGGGTCTCCCCTCCGCTGAGAGTGACGTTTCTGCTCTGACACACACGGTGCACAAGGACGCAACCGTCACCCTCACGGGTTGGACCTTGCTGTCAGAGGATGGGGGCGGGCACATAGGCGGCCGCAGCGGGGTGGGCCGCCACCACCTGCTCGACCCGGGCCACGACGGCGTCGACCTGGTCGGCGGCGGCGCCGGTGAACGACAACGGCGCGCCGACGAGCTCGGCGAGCTGGGTGCGGGACAGCCCGAGCCGGTCGTCGGCGGCCAGCCGCTCGATCAGGTCGTTGGCCGCACCGCCGTGCTCGCGCATCCGCAACGCCACCTCTACCGCGTGCTCCCGGATCACCGCGTGCGCTTGTTCGCGGCCGACCCCGGCGCGTACGGCGGCGACCAGCACCTTGGTGGTGGCGAGGAAGGGCAGGTAACGGTCCAGCTCGCGGGCCACCTCCGCCGGGTAGACCCCGAAGTCGTCGAGCACCGTGAGGATCGTCTCGAACAAGCCGTCGGTGGCCAGGAACGCGCCGGGCAGGGCCACCCGGCGCACCACCGAGTCGGACACGTCACCCTCGTTCCACTGGTCGCCGGCCAGCTCGCCGATCATCGACAGGTTGCCGCGTACGACGACGGCGAGGCCGTTGACGCGTTCCGCCGAACGCGTGTTCATCTTGTGCGGCATCGCGCTCGAGCCGACCTGGCCCACCCGAAAACCCTCAGTGACCAACTCGTTCCCGGCCATCAGCCGGACGCCGGTCGCCAGGTTGGACGGCGCCGCGACCGCCTGCGCCAGGGCGGACACCACGTCCAGGTCCAGCGACCGGGGGTAGACCTGGCCGACGCTACTTAACACCCGGGTGAACCCGAGGTGTGCGGCCACCCGCCGCTCGAGCTCGGCCAGCCGTCCTGCGTCACCGTCGAGCAGATCGAGCATGTCCTGGGCGGTGCCGACTGGGCCTTGGATGCCGCGCAGCGGGTAGCGATCGAGCAGGTCCACGAGCCGCTCGTAGGCCGCCAGCAACTCGGCTGCCACGGTGGCGAACCGCTTGCCCAGCGTGGTGGCCTGGGCGGCCACGTTGTGGGTACGACCGACCATGACCAGCTCGCGGTGCTCGGCCGCGAGCCGCGCCAGCCGGGCCAGCGTGGCGACAACGCGATCCCGCACGGTGGCCAGCGCGTCGCGTACCTGCAGCTGCTCGACGTTCTCGGTCAGGTCACGGCTGGTCATCGCCTTGTGCACATGCTCGTGGCCGGCAAGCGCGTTGAACTCCTCGATCCGCGCCTTGACGTCGTGTCGCGTGACCCGCTCGCGCTCGGCGATAGAGGCCAGCTCCACCCCGTCGGTCCCGAGCGAGGCCACCTTCTCGTACGCCTCGAGCACACCTGTCGGGATGTCGACCCCCAGGTCGGCCTGGGCGTGCAGCACCGCCAGCCACAGCCGGCGCTCGAGCACCACCTTGTGCGCCGGCGACCAGAGCAGCGCCATCTCGGCCGACGCGTACCTGGTGGCGAGCACGTCGGGAAACACCTGTCCATTGTCCCGCAGTGGGCACCGGCGCCGCTGAGAGTGACGATTGAGCCCTTGTGCTCCGGCGTGTCGCGACAGATTCGTCACCCTCAGCGGAGCGGGTCAGCGGGGTGGGGGGCCGCGACGTCGGTGCGGTGGTGGGAGCCGGTGAGGTTGATCCGCTCCACGCCGGCGTACGCACGCGCACGGGCGGCGGCGACGTCTAGCCCTACGCCGACCACCGACAGCACCCGGCCGCCGGCGGATATCAGACCGCCGGCCCGTCGTTCGGTGCCGGCGTGCACCACGTGGACGCCGTCGAGGGCCTCGGCCGCATCGACCCCGCGCACGGCGTCACCGATACGCGGGTGCTGGGGGTAGCCGGGTGCGGCGACCACCACCGTCACCGCCGCGCCCCCCCGCCACCGCGGCGGCTCGGCGGTGGCGAGC
>JALYQN010000310.1 GCA_030855835.1 Actinomycetota bacterium
GTACGGATGATCTCGTGGGCGTGCGTGTTGAGGTCCATCGGGAAGGTTCGACGAAACAGGTCGTCGTCGTGCTCCCAGCCGCAGGCGATGTGTGGGCTCAGCGATGAGGTTGCCCAGGTGTCCATCACGTCGGGGTCAGCGGTGAAGCCGTCCGGCCGGTCCCGCTGGCTCTCGTCGAACCCCGCCGGCGCCTGCGACGTCGGGTCGATCGGCAGCTCGTCTTCGTCGGGCACCAGGAGCTCGTCGTGCAGCGGCTCGGCATGGGTGTCGAGGCGGTACCAGACCGGGAACGCCACCCCGAAGAACCGCTGCCGGCTGACCAGCCAGTCGCCGTTCAAGCCGTTCACCCAGTTCTCGTAGCGGTGCCGCATGAAGTCGGGGACCCAGTGCACCTGCCGCCCCCGGGCGACCAGCTCGTCGCGGAGCCCGGCGTCGCGACCGCCGTTGCGGATGTACCACTGTCGGGTGGACACGATCTCAAGCGGCCGGGTGCCCCGCTCATAGAACTTGACCGGATGGGTGATCGGACGCGGGTCGCCCTCCAGGAGGCCCGCGGCGCGCAGCAGCTCGACCATCGCCAGCTGCGCCGAGTGCACGGTCTTGCCCGCCAACGCCGCGTACGCTTCCAACGCTTCCGGGGTGTCCAGCCAGGCCGGCGGGTCGAGCTGGAACCGGCCTGCCCGGTTGATCACGGTGCGGGTCGGCAGCTCCAGCTCGCGCCACCAGGTCACGTCTGTGGTGTCGCCGAAGGTGCAGACCATCGCGACGCCGGAACCCTTGTCGGGGTCAGCCAGCCGGTGCGTGACCACCGGCACCTCGACCCCGAACACCGGGGTGCGGACCGTGGTGCCGAACAGCGATCGGTACCGCTCGTCATCGGCGTGCGCCACCAGCGCCACGCAGGACACCACCAGCTCCGGTCGCGTGGTCTCGATGTGCACCGGACCCGCGTCAGACCCGTCGGCGCGGGTGAACACCAGCCGGTGGAACGCACCCGCCGTGTCGCGATCCTCCAGCTCGGCTTGCGCGATGGCGGTCTGGTCGACCACGTCCCACAGCGTCGGTGCCTCCGCCCGATACGCCTCGCCCCGCGCGAGGTTGCGCAGGAAGGCGCGTTGGGAGGCGGCCAGCGACCGGTCGCCGATGGTCGTGTAGAGTTGTGTCCAGTCGACCGACAGACCGAGGGTGCGCCACAGCGACTCGAAGGCGGCGACGTCGGTGTCGATGAGCTTTTCGCACATCTCGATGAAGTTGCGCCGGCTGACCGGCACCTGCCGCTTCGGATCCGGCTCGGTTGGCGGTGCGAAGTTCACGTCGTACGGCAGCGACGGGTCGCAGCGCACGCCGAAGTAGGTCTGTACCCGCCGCTCGGTGGGTAGGCCGTTGTTGTCCCAGCCCATCGGGTAGAACACGGACTTGCCGGTCATCCGCTGGTAGCGCGCGATCAGGTCGGTATGCGTGTAGCTGAAGACGTGGCCCACATGCAACGAGCCCGACACGGTCGGCGGCGGGGTGTCGATGCTGAACACCTCGGCCCGCTCCCGGGTGCGGTCGAAGCGGTAGGTGCCCTGCTCCTCCCAAACCTTGCCCCACCGCTGCTCCAGGCCTTCCAGGGTCGGCTTGTCCGGCACGCGGATCGTCCGGGGCGGGGCGCTCATGGGGCGCCATCGTACGGAGGCCGCCCAGCCGTTCAGCGCGACCACTGTGCCTGTTCGACGGTGCGCCGCGTCTGCCCGCCCTAGGGTGTGGTCGTGCTCGACGGCTCGGAGGACGGCTCAGCCGCTGCGCGGCACGACCTGGCCGTGGACCGGCTGGTGGCCTCGTATGCGCGGCTACCGCCCGGCTCGCCGGTGCGGCTGGCCAAACGCGCCTCCAACCTGTTCCGTCCCCGCGAAACGGCCGGGGTCACCGGCCTCGACGTGTCGGGACTCGACCAGGTGCTGCACGTCGATACCCTGGCGCGGACGGCCGAGGTGCAGGGGATGTGCACGTACGAGCGGCTGGTGGCCGCGACCCTGCCGTACGGCCTGATGCCGCTGGTGGTGCCGCAGCTGCGGTCGATCACACTCGGCGGGGCGGTCAGCGGCCTGGGCATCGAGTCGTCGTCGTTTCGCGCCGGCCTGCCGCACGAGTCGGTGCTCGACCTCGACATCATGGTGGGCAGCGGGGAGGTCGTCACCGCCCGCCCGTACGGCGAGCACGCAGACCTGTTCGCGATGTTCCCCAACTCCTACGGCTCGCTCGGCTACGCCACGCGGCTTCGCGTCGAGCTGGCACCGGTCGCGCCTTACGTTGCCCTCGAGCACATCGGTGAGCCGGACCTGGACAGGCTGGCCGACCTCGTCGCGCAGGTGGTGGAAACCGGCGCGCACGGCGGCCGCAGGGTCGACTTCGTGGATGGGGTGGTGTTCGGACCCGGGGAGGCGTACCTCACCTTGGGCCGATTCTCTGAGCATCAGCAGGCAACCAGCGACTACACCGGACAGCAGGCGTTCTACCGCTCGATCTGCACCCGCCGTACCGACGCGTTGACCACCGAGGACTACCTGTGGCGCTGGGACACCGACTGGTTCTGGTGCTCGGGGGCGTTCGGCCTGCAGCGCCCGCTGGTCCGCAGGGTGTGGCCACGGCGCTGGCGGCGCAGCGACGTCTACCACCGCCTGGTCGGGCTGGAGCACCAGTACGGGGTGGCGGCCCGGATCGACCGGATGCGTGGCCTGCCGCCGCGCGAGCGGGTCGTGCAGGACGTCGAGGTGCCGGTCGAACGGCTGGCCGAGTTTCTGACTTTCCTGGACTCTCAGGTCGGGATGCGCCCGGTGTGGCTGTGCCCGCTCCGGCTGCGTGAGCCGGCCGGAGCCGGCGCCTCGGCCCGTACCTGGCCGGCGTACCCCCTACAGCCGGGCCGGACGTACGTCAACGTCGGCTTCTGGGGCACGGTGCCCATCACGGCCGGCGCCGCCGACGGCGACGTCAACCGGGCCGTCGAGCGGCAGGTCAGCCTCGTGGGCGGGCACAAGTCGCTGTACTCAGATGTCTACTACGATCGCGCCGAGTTCGACGCGCTCTACGACGGGGCAGGTCGGGCCGCGGTGCGCAAGCGCTACGACCCCGAGGGCAGGCTGACGGGGTTGTACGAGAAGGCGGTGCACCGTCGATGATCACGACCCACTCCCAGGCTGCGGCGCAGGTCAGGGCGCCGTTGGCGAACGCGTTGGCGGCCTTGAGCGCGCATGGCCTGCCGTTCCGGCTGACCGCGTTCGACGGCAGCAGCGCGGGTCCGCCGGACGCCGACGTCAGCCTGCACATCGCCAACCAGCGCGGGCTGTCCTACATCCTCACCGCGCCCGGCGACCTCGGCATGGCGCGGGCATACGTCGCCGGTGATCTCGAGGTACGCGGTGTGCACCCCGGCGACCCGTACCTGCTGATGCGCACCATCACCGGCGGGTTCGACGACCGGTTGCCGTCGCCGGCGGTACTGGTGCGGATGATCAACCAGATCGGCTGGGCGCACCTGCGCCCGCCGCCGCCGCCGCCGCAGGAGCACCTGCCGCGCTGGCGTCGGACGCTGGAGGGCCTGCGCCACACTCGCGGTCGCGACGCGGTGGCGATCGGGCACCACTACGACGTATCCAACCGTTTCTACGAGCTGGTGCTCGGCCCGTCCATGACCTACACCTGCGCGGTCTATCGCAAGCCGGAAGCGAGCCTCGAGGAGGCGCAGGCCGAGAAGTACGATCTGGTGGCGCGCAAGCTGGGGCTGCAGCCGGGCATGCGGCTGCTCGACGTCGGTTGCGGGTGGGGAGGCATGGTTCGCCACGCCGCCCGGGAGTACGGCGTCCAGGCGGTCGGCGTGACGCTGTCGCGGCAGCAGGCGTCCTGGGCGCAGCAGGCCATCCGGCGCGATGGGCTGGACGCGTCCGCGCAGGTGCGGCATGCCGACTACCGCGACGTCGCCGAGACCGGCTTCGACGCCATCAGCTCGATCGGCCTCACTGAGCACATCGGGCTGCGGGCTTACCCGGTGTACTTCGGTTTCCTGCGCGACCACCTGCGGCCCGGTGGTCGGCTGCTCAACCACTGCATCACCCGCCGGGACAACACCTACCGGTCGGTGGGGGCGTTCATCGATCGGTACGTGTTCCCCGATGGCGAGCTGACCGGCTCGGGACGGATCATCAC
>JALYQN010000318.1 GCA_030855835.1 Actinomycetota bacterium
CAGATAGTCGACTCGGTGGCGGCGGGGGCACTTGCCGACGCGGTGAGCGCCAACCACCCGCGCCGGTTCACCCAGGACGAGGTGGTCGAGGTGCTGACCAGCCACTGGTAGGCGCGTCAGGTCGGTCACCTGTGGGCTTGGTGGCCGACAGGCGTCCCAGTGGCCCCATGGCCACCGAACCCGCATGGGCGAAGTCGCCTGCAATCAGTGCCGGAACGCCTGTCCGGGCTTGTCGCCCGCCATGGACCCCGACAGCCTCCGCACCGCCTTGGCGAGGTCACGGAGCAGCATCTCGGCCATGTCCCGGCTGAAGCCGTTGCGCACCACGATCCGCAAGATGTCGAGGTCCTCGCGATCGGCGCAGAACGAGTACGCCGGGAGCTGCCAGCCTCCGGTGCGGACCGCGTCGGAGATGTCGTACACGGTGAAGTCGGCCTTGTCCGCCACACTGCCCTTGCGTGGGCGGCCCGTCTTGGTGGCCGCGCCCTTCAGGCAGAACGCGACGACGGGCAACTCCGACCCGTCGGAGATCAGGTCGAAGGTGCCCATCTCGGCGATCCGCTGGGCAAGGTAGGTGGCAACATCGCGGGAGTGCTGCTGCACCCGGCCGTAGCCGGCCTGGCCGAGTCGCAGGAAGCAGTAGTACTGCGCCACCACCTGCGCACCCGGACGGGAGAAGTTGAGTGCCATCGTCGGCATGTCGCCGCCCAGGTAGCTGACCCGGAACACCAGGTCCTCCGGCCGGGACTTCTCGTCCCGCCACAGCAGCCAGCCGACACCCGGGTATACCAGACCGTACTTGTGGCCGGATGCGTTGATCGACAGCACCCGGTCGACCCAGAAGTCCCACTCCAGGTCGGGATCGAGGAACGGAGCCACGAAACCGCCCGACGCCGCGTCGACGTGGATCGGCACGTCGATGCCGCGGTCGCGCTGCAACCGGTCCAAAGCTGCGGCGATGGCGTGGACGTCCTCATAGGCGCCGTCGAACGTCGAGCCGAGGATGGCGACGACGCCGATGGTGTTCTCGTCACAGGCCGCGGCGGCGTCGTCGGCATGCATGACGGTCGAGTCGCGTCGTACGGGAACGGTGCGCGGCTCGACATCCCAGTACCGGCAGAACTTCAGCCAGCACACCTGCACGTTGGCGCCCATCACGATGTTGGGTCGCTGCGCGCTCTGGGCGTCGAGCCCATGACGGTCGCGCCAGTGCCACTTCATCGCCAGCCCGGCGAGCATGCACGCCTCGCTGGACCCGGTGGTCGAGCAGCCGATCGGCTCGTCCGGCGACGGCACGTGCCACAGGTCGGCGATGATGTCGAGGCAGCGCTCCTCGATCTGGGCGGTCTGCGGGTACTCGTCCTTGTCGATCATGTTCTTCGACGCCGACTCCTGCATCAGCCGGTCGGCCTCCGGCTCCATCCAGGTGGTGACGAACGTTGCCACGTTGAGGCGGGAGTTGCCGTCCAGCATCAGCTCGTCGTGGATGATCTGGTACGCGGTCTCCGGATGCACCGAGTCCTCGGAGATGCGCCGACGGGGGATGTTGACGCTCTCCCCCTCGCGGGCGAACTGGGGACGGAAGTCGAGCCCTTCGTCCATGTCGGCGACGTGCGAGTGGTGTTGGTGGGCCATGGCGACGCACGCTAGCCCTGGCCACCGCCCCGCGCCCCGCGGGGCGGGCAGTTCAGAGCTTGGGGTCGTGTCTGGTGACGTCGGCGACGTGCACGTGCATGTCCCGCACGCGCACCGCGGGGACCGTCGGGCCCAGCAGCTGCCCGAGGCGCCGCTCGGCCTGCTTGCGCACCTGGTCGGCGAGCGGCAGCAGTCCCGCGCCGTAGCGCACGGCCAGCGTGATCACGATGCCCGTGCAGACGTCACCGCTGGTGTGTACCTGGATGGTGACCACCTCGCAGTCCGGCACCGGGTCGATGCTGTCGCGCAGGTAGGCGATCAGGACCCGGTCACCGACGTGGACGAGCCCGGCGCCGGTCCGCTCGTCGGCTTGCTGTGCGAGCACCGGCCATGAGGGCTTGTCGGTGGCAAGGACCTTGGACATAACGGCGTCGGCCACCTCCACCCACCGCTGCTCGACGCGCGCCCGAAGCCCGTCGGCGGCCGTGCTGAGCAGCGTGGTCGCCGCCGCGTCGGAGCTCATCGCCATTGCCTCATCCTCATCGCGAGGCTAGACCGGGCGCGGTGCAGCTGGCCGCGTACGACGGTCACCGTCGTACCCAGCACCTCGGCGATCTCCTCGTACGACAGGCCCTCGATCTCCCGCAGGAGCCAGCTGGCGCGCTGCCGCCACGGCAGCTCGTGCAGCGCCAGGTCGAGGGCAGCGGTCAGGTCATCCGCCGCGGCGATGGCCTCCGGCTGCCATGAGGGGTCGGCGGTCACCCTCGACAGCGCACCGTCGTCCACGGCGCGCGGTCGGCGGGCCCGGCGGGCATCTATGCACTCGTTGGCCACCAACCGGAACAGCCAGGTCCGCACCGACGAGTCGCCGCGGAAGCCGTCCAGGTGCAGCCACGCTTTGGTCAATGCCTCCTGGATGGCGTCCTCGGCGGCATGGTGCTCTCCGTCGAGCATCCGGACCGCGTAGCGATAAAGGGCGTTGCCGTGCCGACCAACCAGCTCGGCGAAGGCGGCCCGGTCACCCAGCGCCCCCCGTCTGGCGAGCACGGAGTCCGAGCGCACCGCGGGCAGCTCGCTGGTCTGGACGTCCACGACACCTCGCTCGCCACCACAGCTGACCCGTTGCCGGTTCGGCAGCCTAACGACCAGGCGGTCTGTGTGACGTACATCACAGGCGAACCGCCGTGACGAACCAGCGTGCCGCACGTCAACACCTGCGTCCACCCCGCACAGCACTCGAAAGGACCGGTCACGTGACCAGCAGCCCGAGCAAGGAACAGACGACCAGCAGCAGCACCAGCAGTTCCTCGTCGGACCCGTCGGGGGCCGGTGGCAGCGCCCTGGTGACTGAGCATGGGCGGACGTCCATCGCAGACTCGGTGGTGGCCAAGATCGCCGGGATCGCGACCCGCGACGTGTCCGGCGTGCACGCGCTCGGTGGCGGCACCGCGCGCGCCGTCGGGGCACTGCGCGAGCGCATCCCGGGCAGCCGGACCAACCACTTCCAGGGCGTGGCAGTCGAGGTGGGGGAGCGTCAGGCGGCGATCGACGTGGAGATCGTGACCGAGTTCGGTGTGGCCATCGTCGACCTGGCAGCGGGGATCCGACGCAACGTCATCAGCTCGGTGGAGCGGATGACCGGCCTCGAGGTGACTGAGGTCAACGTGGCCGTGCAGGACGTCTACCTGCCCTCCGACGACGCGGAGGACGACGACCAACAGCAGCAGCAGCCAGCGCGAGTCCAGTGACCGACCAGCCGGCGGCGGTGGCGCGCCCGACCCGGTCGTCGGCGCCGACGCAGACCCCCGACCGGGACGGCGAGCTTGCCGATGCCGTGCTGGCAGCCGTCACGGCCGTGCCTGGCGTGGCAGCGATGCACTCCGGTCGATTCGGGGAGGTGGCGACATACCTGCCCGGGCGCCGTGTGCCAGGAGTACAGCTGCGAGACGACCGGGCCGAGGTTCACATCGTCGTGGACTGGGGTCGTGACCTGCTAGCCACTGCGGCAGCGGTACGGCTGGCCGCTGAACCACTGGCGGGCCGGCTGGTGCACGTCGTCATCGAGGACGTCATCCACCCGTCAGACCGCACCGGATCCAAGGAGACGACATGACCACTTCCACCCTCGGGCTCATCGCGGGGCTCTTGCTGGGGATCGCCGCGGCCGTCGGAGGCCTCAGCGCGTTCCTGGTTGCGCTCGTGCTCGGCGGGATCGGGTACGCCGCGGGCGGCCACTTCGACGGCGAGCTGGACCTCAGCGCCCTGCTGGGTGGCCGTCGCCGTGACTGAGACCCCGAGCGGCACGATGGAGCAGGCGGGTAGCGACGGGCCGCCTGAGGCTGGCAGGCGTGGTCGGCTCGACATCGCCGGGCGAGCCATCGAACGCATCGCCACCCATGCTGCCCAGACCGTGACCGGTGTGACCGCCAGTGGCTCGGGCCTGGAGCGGATGGTCGGTCGCGGGCTCCCTCGGGCCAGCAGCACCGTCGCGGGGGACACCGTGCGGTTGAGCCTCGACATCTCGCTGACCTGGCCGGTCGCGGCCGGTGAAGTGACCCGCCAGGTGCGCTCCGAGGTGGCCGCCCAGGTCGGTTACATCACCGGCCTGTCGGTCGCCGCGGTCGACGTCACCATTGCCAAGTTCGAGCCGCACGCGGCATCGACCGCCAGGAGGGTGCAGTGAGCAGCGAGTCCGGCACTCCACCGGCGGCCAAGGACCCTCGGGGCTTCCCGGGTGTCGTGATCCTGGGCGTGCTGTGGGCGCTGGTGCTCATCGCTCTCGGCGTGGTGGCCGGTCACGACACGCTGGCCTACACCGGAATCCTGTCCGGTGAGCCGTGGGTGGAGCGGGCTCTGAGCGCCGTCGACGGCTCGCAGCCTCAATACTGGCTGGTCGGGGTCGGGGTGATCGCCATCGTCGTCGGGCTCGTGCTACTGCTTGCCGCGCTGCGTCCACGCGCGCACCTCGGCCGGGCCCTGTACGCGGATACCGGCGTGTTCCTGCTCGACCGTGGGCTGCAGCGCCTCGTCGCGACAGCCGCCGAGGACGTGGACGGCGTCGACTGGGCCAAGACGTTGGGCCGGGGAAGCAAGCTGCGCGTCGACGTCCGCGGGTTGAGTGTCGGTCAGGACACCGACCTCGAGGAGCGGGTGCGGAACTCTCTGGATGCTCGGGTCTCCGCGCTGCGCAGCCCTCCGTCCATCCAGGTCAACGACGTGGGTAGGAGGTGACCTAGATGAGCCGCGGCATCGTCGGCCTCGACCGACTCGTCACCGCCTTGATCGGCTTGGTCCTCGTCGCGGCGGGGGTGCTGGCGATCGGCTGGTTCTACGACTGGTGGAGCTGGCTGCCCGACCAGGTGTCCAGCGCGTCCGCGCTGCGTACGACCGGCCAGGTCTGGTGGCCGTGGGTGCTGGGAGCAGCGACCGTGCTGCTCGTGCTGCTCGGGCTGCGTTGGCTGCTGGCTCACAGCGCAGGACGCCGGGTATCTGCCCTCCAGCTGCCCGGTTCGGGCAGCGGGGGTCGACTCTCGGTCAACGCGAGCAGTGCGGTTTCGGCCGCGTGCTCCGAGCTGGCGGCCCGACATGACGTGCGGTCGGCCAAGGGCCTGGTCCGCCGCGACCGCGGCCAGCTGGTCGTCGACATCTCGGCCACGCTCGAGCCTCGTACAGACCTGACCGAGGTTGCAGAGGCAGCCGACCAGGCAGCCACCGCACTGGCCAACTCGCTCGAGCGACTGGACGTGCACTGCCGGGTGCGCCTTGACGTCGCCCGCCCGGCGGGGTCTGGGACCGGCGGGAGCTCGCGCGTCGGCTGAGACCCATGGAGACATCTGCGGCGAACCGGCGGGCAGATGCCGCGTGGTTCGTGGCAGGATTCGGCGGGTGTCAAGCCATGCCTCCGCCGCCCGCCCACTAGTCCTCGCAGACCTGGTCACGGCAGGCAGTCGCACTCGTGACATCGCGCTCGTGGTGGCGGGCGCGGGATTCGTCGCCTTGTCGGCGCAGGTGTCGATCCCGCTGCCGTTCACGGCGGTACCGCTGACTCTGCAGACCTTCGCGGTGCTGCTTACCGGGGCCGCACTGGGATGGCAGCGCGCCGTGCCCTCCATGTTGCTCTACCTGCTGGCCGGTGCCGCCGGTCTGCCGTGGTTCGCCGACGGGGAGAGCGGAACCGGGTTCCCGACATTCGGCTACATCGTGGGCTTCGTGCTGGCGGCGGCCGTCGTCGGCAGACTGGCCGGCTCCGGCGCTGACCGCACGCCGCTGCGTACGTTCGCCCTGATGGCGCTGGGCAGCGCCCTGATCTACCTGGTCGGGGTGCCGTGGCTGGCTGTGGCGCTGGACCTCAGCCTGGCGGAGGCCCTCGCCGACGGCCTGATCCCGTTCCTAGGCGGCGACGCGGTCAAGGCGCTGGCGGCCGCCGGCTTGCTGCCCGGCGCCTGGAGGCTCGTCGGTGACCGAACGCGCTGACCTGCCGGCGCGCCAGCGATGAGACGCCTCCGTCGCCCGGGCAACGGAGATGTCTCGCCCTCGGTCCCCGTCAGGAGGGCGAGGCAGACAGCTGCTGGGCGAGGTACTGGGCGGCGCCGACCCGCTCGATGGCGTCGAGCTGGCTCTCGAACCAGTCCGCGTGCTTCTCCTCGTCGCGCACCATTTCCTCGAAGACCGCGGCGGTGCCGAGGTCATGCACGTCGCGGCACTCCTGCGCCGAGGCGTTGAACTGGGCGACGGCCGCCTGCTCGCTGGCGAAAGCGAGGCGCAACATCTCCGCCGCGTCCTCACCGACCTTGATCGCGTTGAGCCGCTGCAGGTTCGGGTGGCCGTCGTACATCAGGATGCGGGCGATAAGGGAGTCTGCGTCGCGCATCTCCTCGATCGACAGGTCGTAGAACACCTTGCCGAGCCGCGTGAATCCCCAGTTGTCCAGCATCCGCGCGTGCAGGAAGTAGGTGTTGGTCACGGTGAGCTCGAAGGTCAGCGCGTCGTTGAGCAGCTCGACCACCCGCGGGCTAGCTGGCCGCACACCGCACCTCTCCCAATGCCGAGTCCAGCGCCGAGTCCAGCGCGGCGGTCCACTGCGGGCGCGGACCGGGCGCGGCGTCGGCAGCGCCGGGCGCCGAGCTCGCGTGCTGTCGCAGCAGCTGGCGCACCGAGAAGATGCAGGTGCCGCAGCTGCGTCCCGCCCCGGTCGACCGGCAGACCTCAGCAGTGGTGCGGGCTCCGGCGCTGATGGTGTCGACGACGTCCCGGTCACTCACGACCCCGCAATGGCACACGATCACCAGGTGAGGTTAGCCCACCCTTACCCCCGTGGGAACCCGCCACTCGTCCGCCTGGGCTCAATAGGCTGGTTGGTCGGCTGGATGGTCGGCTTGCCGGCCGGCTCGACGTACTCGCCACCAACTCGAGCAGGTCAGCGATGCGCGAGCTCGCGCTCAGCGGCCGGCCGCGGCCCTGGTGTCAGCGCCTTGCCGCTGCATCGGCACACGGAGTACCGCACCCCGCTGCCTGACCCCAGCTCGCCGGCGCGCACCTGCTCGGTGCAGACCAACCCGTGCCAGGCATGGGCACAGATCGAACACAGAGGGTAGCTCATGTTTACTAACAGTAGCCGAGTCGGTGGCCGGGTTCCGTGTACTGGCCGCGTCACAGGGTGGCGGCTTCCTGGTCCCGTTGGTGGACACGGTTGGGAGCGGCACGCGCCGACCCGCCGTGAAGGGGGGTCCGGTCCTCTGCTCGCGCGGTGCAGCCAGGTGCTTCGGGCCGCGCATGTCGAATCTTCCGACCCGGTGGCTGCCGTGACCACCCATCCGTCGGAACTTGCGCACGGCCGCGCCGGAGCGGACGGATCTTCCGACCGCTCGGCACCTCTCGCAACCCAACCGTCGGAACATGCGTCCGCCGGGCACCAGAGCGGACGGATCCTCCGACCGCTCGGCACCTCTAGCAACCCATCCGTCGGCACTTTCCACGCCCCGGTGCGGCGCCAACGGGCGCGGGCGATGGAGGTCGTCCCACCAACCGCAGACGCTCACCCGGGCCGGGCCGTGTCCAACCACTGTGTCGACGTGGTGACGGCGCTCAGCCGGTCCGGGAGGGGGACGACGCCGATCCCGTCCCCGGCCGGGACGTCCACGTACCCTTCCCGCAGCTCGAACGGCGCGGTGATGTCTTCGGCCCAGTAACGATCGGACGCGGAGGTATCCCCCGGTTGGGTGAACCCGGGCAGCGCTGCTAGGGCGACGTTCGCGGCCCGGCCGATCCCGGTCTCCAGCATCCCACCGCACCACACCGGCACCCCCTGCGCGCGACACAGGTCGTGGATGCGACGTGCCTCGAACAGGCCGCCGACCCGGCCCGGCTTGATGTTGATGATCGAGCACGCTCCTAGCGCGATCGCCTCGGCTGCCTGGGCCGCAGACTCGACCGACTCGTCGAGGCAGATCGGCGTGTCCAGCAGCCGGGCCAGCGCGGCGTGACCGCGCAGGTCCTCGGCGGCGAGCGGCTGCTCGACCAGCACCAGCCCGAACGGGTCCAGCCGGGCCAGGTGCCGGGCGTCGGCGAGGGTGTACGCGGCGTTCGCGTCGACCTGGAGCACCAGGTCGTCGCCGAACCGCTCCCGGACCGCGCGCACCGGCTCGACGTCCCAGCCCGGCTCGACCTTCAGCTTGATCCGGAGGTAGCCCTGCGCGACATAGCCGTCGACCGCGTCGAGCAGCTCGCTGATCGAGCCCATGATGCCGACCGAGACGCCGGCGGGCACCCGGTCGCGCACCGCGCCAAGAAAGGTCGCCAGTGATTTCTTGCGGGTGCGCAGCTCGGCGTCCAGCACGGCCGTCTCAAGCGCGGCCTTGGCCATCCGGTGGCCCTTGTACGCCGCAAGCGCAGGGCCTACCCCGGCCGCTGTCACCTGCGCGCCCAGCGCGAGAGCGGGCACAAGGAAGCGCCGCAACACCTCGGCACACCCGTCGACGTACTCGGCGGAGTACAGCGGACTTGCGTCGGCGACGCACTCCCCCCACCCCTCCGAATCGTCCGCGACGACCCGGACCAGCAGCATGTCACGCTCGGTGGAGGTGCCGAACGACGTCCGGAACGGGCCTACCAACGGCATCGTGACCCGGCGCAGCTCGACACCGCATAGCCTCATCGCCGCACCCGCTGCACGACATACCAGCCGGCCCGGGCGAAGCCGTCGACGTGCGCAC
>JALYQN010000356.1 GCA_030855835.1 Actinomycetota bacterium
TCGGCGGATGATGTCGATCGCAACCTCGAGGACCGCCTCGGGGCTGGTGTCCGAGGGGTGCCGTGCCCGCTCGGGCGCCACCGGCTGCGGGACCAGGTCGTCGAGGTCGCCAACGATATCGTAGCCGCCGTCGCGGAGCTCGGTGATGATCCGAGCGGCGCGTTCGGTGACCCAGCCGAGATCCTCGGCCGGCAGGGTGTACTTGGCCATGTCCGCGCGGGTCTCCAGCTCGCGGCCGAGCCACCTGGTGCGCGACAGCCAGACAGTGCTCGGGACGTCGCCCGCCGACAGCGCCTCGTTGATCCGCCGGATCAGTTCCGACTCAGCCGTACCCAGCGAAGGATTGGATCGTGGCGGCACCAAGTCGTGTTCGGACGGGTCGAGGCCCAGCACGGAGCAGAACCGCTGCCACAGCAGCTCCGGCGGGTTGCCAGGTCTCGGCACGGTGACCACGTGCAGGTTCTCGCGTGGCAGGTGCTTGTTCCACCGCAGCAGCAACGCGGCCGCGTCCTGCTCCCGCCAGAACCGCTTGCCCCACGGCGCCCGGCCGTCATCGGGCCGCCGCAGCGAGCTCGCGTACTCCTCCCAGGTGAAGCTGCGGGTGCTGCGCAGGCCGGTCTGCCACATCGCCGGGGCAACCCGAGCAAGGTCCCGGGCGGTGTAGACCACGTGGACGTCGAAGCCCTTCAGCCGTCGGACGAGTCGGTGCGTCTCGGTCTCGGAGGCGGAACCGATCATCTCGTGCGAGATGATGGCCGCCGGGCCGGCCCAGCGGTCGGTCTCGGCGCGGAGCTTCTTCCACTCCCCCTTGACGGCCCGACCGGTCTTGGGCATCACGCCGCGGTTCATCGCCTCTCGGACGGCTCGGCTCTGGGCCTTGAACGTCTGCCTCGGAAACAGCACACCCTGCTCGGCGATGCGGTCGTGATTGACTGTCAGCAGCCCCTGGACGTACGTGGTGCCGGTCTTGTGCGGGCCGACGTGGATGTACACCCGCTCGGTCATCTGTGCCCGCCCCTTCCGGTCACCACGCGGCGCGCCAGCCGCCTGGCGAGAGTACGGGGGCCCGGTCGGCCGGGACCCTGCGCGGTCGTCGGTGTGATGCCGATCCCGTACGACTCCCGCAGCTGTGCCACCTGGAGCACCATCCCCGCCACCGCGTCCACCCCGACGTCGGCCAGCTCGGGGGCCGGGGTGTCGTCCGGGTGCGCGGAGTCGGCGCGCGGCTCCTCAGGCACGAGCTCGCAGAGGTCGCCGACCACCTGGTAGCCGGCCGCGCGCAGTCCGGTGGTGAGCTGCTCGGCGCGCGTCCTCACCTGCTCGAACCGCTTGGTCGGCGGCGCGTACCGGGCGCTGCCCGGCCGTGCGGACAGCACCTCCTGAGCGAGCATGGTCTTGACAAAGCGGGCGTACTCGCCGCGGCGGAACATGTCCTGCCTGCGCTCGCCGAGCCGCTCGTTGACCCGGCGTAGGAAGGTCACCTCGGCCGCGCCGAGGGAGGTGTTCGGGCGGGCCACCGTCGTGTCGACCAGCCCCGGGTCGATTCCGAGCACGGCACAGAAACGCCGCCACAACAGGGTCGGGTCGGTACCGGACGGCGGGACTGTGACCACGTGCACCCGCTCCGGCGGCAGCTCGGCACTCCACCGGCGCAGCACGTCCACCGCGTCGTGCACCGACCAGAACCAGCTGCCGACCATGCCGTCCTCGCCCCGATCGAGCACGTCGGCGAGGAACTCCTCGAACGACAGGTGCCGGCCGTGCTTGGTGACCTCCTGCCACTCTGCGCCCAGCAGCCGCCACAGGTCGCGGGCGGTGTAGACGACGTGCACCCGCTCGGAGCCGAGCGAGGCCATCGCCCGGGCCACGTGCTGCGGCTTCGCGGCGGCGAAGAACTCGTGTGAGATCACCGAGATGCCCGGCCAGCCCGCGCTGTCGCCGGCGACCTGGTCCCAGATCCCGGCGGCGCCGGGGCGCGGCTGCTCGCGCAGGTCGAGGCTGGCCCGGTAGTGGTCGTCGTAGCGCCGCCTGGAGAACAGGACTCCGGCAGCGGTGAGGCTGTCGCGGTGGTACCACAACACGTCCTGGAGGAAGGTCGTGCCGGTCTTCGGCGCCCCCACGTGCACGAAGACCGCGCGATCGAGGTCGTCGCCGCGCTGCACCTGCCGGCGCCTGCGGCGGGTTTCCTGCCCGGGGGTTGCGGTGGCATCGGTCGCCGGGGCCTGACCACGTGCCCGCAGCCGCCGCTCCAGCGGGCCGAGCTCGGCGACCAGGTCGGCCACCGCCCGCACCGAGA
>JALYQN010000389.1 GCA_030855835.1 Actinomycetota bacterium
GCCGGGGCGTTCTTGGTGGCCGCGCAAGGCCTCACCGTCGGCACCATCGGTGTCGCGCTGTTCACGGTCGCCCTCGTGGCCGGCCAGACGGCCAGCGGGCTCGGCGTCGACCGGGCCGGTGTCGGCCCTTCCGGCCCGCGGTCCCTGTCGGTGCTGCGGGTGCTCGGTGCCGCCGTGACGGTGGCCGCTGTCGGGCTGTCGGCGGCGGAGCGGTTGGGTGGCGCCGATGCGCTGTCGAGCGCCGCACTGGCGCTGGCACTGCTGCCTCTCGTCGGTGGCGTCGGCATAGCGTGGCAGCAGGCGGTGAACGGACAGGTCTCGGCGACCGGCGGCCCGTGGGCTGCCACCTGGGTCAACTTCGCCGTCGGCACCACCTGGCTCACCGTGGCCTTCCTGGTGGCGGTGGTGGTCCACGGTCCGCCGGACAGGCTCCCGAGCATCTGGTGGGTCTACCTCGGCGGCCCCATCGGGGTGGTGTTCATCAGCGCCGCCGCCGCGCTCGTCCGGGTGCACGGCGTGCTGGTGCTCGGGTTGTGCGTGGTGTGCGGCCAGGTCGGCGCCTCGCTCGTCGTCGACCAGCTCGCCGGCACCACACCGCTCGGGAAGCTCACCGTAGTGGGCGCGGCGATCACGGTGCTCGGGGTGCTTCTTGCGGGATTGGGGACCCGACACCGCCGACCACCGCGGCGTGCCGTCCGGGGCATTATCTCAGATATGAGATAGCCTCGAGGTCCATGAGCGAGGACTACCTCAGCCGGATCGGCTTCCTCATCCGGGACGCGCGCAAGCACAGCGGCTGGACCCAGGCCCAGCTCGCCGAGGTGCTCGGCACCAGCCAGTCAGCGATCAACCGGATCGAGCGCGGACACCAGAACCTGTCGCTGGAGATGCTTGCCCGCATCGGCGAGGCCCTCGACTCCGAGATCGTGTCGCTGGGCGCCGCCGGACCGTTGCACCTGCGCGTGGTGGGTGGCATCCAGCTCTCCGGCGGGATCGACGTCAAGACCTCCAAGAACGCCGGAGTCGCACTGCTCTGCGCCTCGCTGCTGAATGACGGTCGCACCATCTTGCGCAAGGTGGCCAGGATCGAGGAGGTGAACCGGCTCCTCGAGGTGCTCGAGTCGATCGGGGTGCGCACCCGCTGGCTCAACGGCGACAACGACCTCGAGATCGTCCCCCCGGCGCAGCTGCAGCTGGACCGCATCGACGCGGAGGCGGCCCGGCGCACCCGCAGCATCATCATGTTCCTCGGTCCGCTGATGCACCACGCGGACTCGTTCAAGCTGCCGTACGCCGGGGGCTGCGACCTGGGCACCCGCACGGTGGAGCCGCACATGAGCGCGCTGCGCGCGTTCGGGCTGGAGGTCAAGGCCACCGAGGGCGACTGGAACGCGAGCGTCGACCGCTCCGTGTGGCCGGCCCGGCCCATCGTCTTGATCGAGCGCGGCGACACCGTGACCGAGAACGCGCTGCTCGCCGCCGCCAGGCACGACGGCACGACCGTTATCCGCAACGCCAGCCCTAACTACATGGTCCAGGACCTGTGCTTCTTCCTGGTCGAGCTCGGGGTCCGCATTGACGGCATCGGCACCACCACGCTGGTGGTGCAGGGGTGTCCGCAGATCGACCGCGACGTCACCTACTCCCCCAGCCCGGACCCGATCGAGGCGATGAGCCTGGTCGCCGCGGCGGTGGTGACCGAGTCGTCCATCACGGTGCGGCGGGTGCCGATCGAGTTCATGGAGATCGAGCTGGCGCTGCTCGAGGAGATGGGGCTGCAGTACGACCGCAGCCCGGAGTACCTCGCCGACAACGGGCAGACCCGGCTCGTAGACCTGACGACCCACCCGTCGGTGCTGCACTCCCCCATCGACAAGATCCACCCGATGCCGTTCCCTGGCCTCAACATCGACAACCTGCCGTTCTTCGCTGTCATCGCCGCGCAGGCGACCGGCTCGACGATGCTGCACGACTGGGTCTACGAGAACAGGGCGATCTACCTCACCGAGCTCACCCGTCTCGGCGGCAAGGTGACGCTGCTCGACCCGCACCGGGTGCTTATCGAGGGCCCGACCCGCTGGCGCGCGGCGGAGGTGATCTGCCCCCCGGCGCTGCGCCCCGCGGTGGTGATCCTGCTCGCCATGCTGGCCGCGAAGGGGACATCGGTGCTGCGCAGCGTGTACGTGATCAACCGTGGCTACGAGAGTCTGGCCGAGCGGCTCAACGCGCTCGGCGCCCAGATCGAGACCTTCCGTGACATCTGAGGTCCGCAGCTACCAGAGCGCCGCCACTGACCCGTACGAGCGAGGATGCGAGCTGGGCGCGGACAACGCCGCGGCTGTGCACGAGGCGTACGCGCGCTACACCGAGCTGTGGGCGGCGTACGGGGTCACCCCTGACGAGGTGTCCGAGGTCGGTGCGGCGGTGTTGGCGCCGATAGCGGCGTTCAGCCCCGCGCTGAGTGCCGAGATCGCGGGTATCGCCAGCGGCGCCGGGCTCGAGGGATGGCAGGTGGGCGCTCTCAACGCGCGCACCGAGCTGTTGGCGCTCGGTGACCAGCGGCTGGTCACGTCCGGTCGACTGCCGGGCGAGGTGGCGGAGTGCTCGACGCTGGTGCGGCTGCCGCGTGCCGGGGACCCGCTGACCGCGCAGACCTGGGACTGGCACACTCCGCTGACCGACTCCTGGTTCGTCTGGACGCTGCGGCTGCCGACCGGCCGGCAGGTCTGCACGCTCACGGAGTACGGCATCGTCGGCAAGATCGGCGTGGCCAGCCAGACCACGTCCAACGCCTCGCGACCCGGCGTGCTGGGTCTGCACTTCAACGCAGTGCGGCACCGCGGTGACACCGGCCTCGGCGGGGTGCCGGTGCACCTGGTGGCCCGGCGCATCCTGGACGAGGCGCAGACCACCGAGCAGGCGACCGCCATCGCGGCCGAGGCTGTGGTGAGCGCCTCGGCGGCGCTTACCGTCACCGCCCGTGGCGAGCAGTCCGCCGGTTGGTCCTCATGCACCCTCGAGCTGCACCCGGGCGGCCCGTCGGTGCAACTGCCCAGCGCCGGCGACGGCGGCCGCTGGCTGGCGCACACCAACCACTTCGTGGCCGCGGGCGCGACCGGTCAGGACCTGCCCAGCGCGGTGTCCACCACCAGGGAGCGCCTTGACAGGGTCGACCGGCTCGCTGCCTCGGCCGCAGCGACCCGAGCTCCGGTCTCGGCCGCGCCGGCTCCGCAGGGCGTGGCCGACCAGCTGGCCACCCACGACCTCGGTCCGCGCAGCGTCTGTGTGCACGGTTTTCCGGACGCCCCCGTCGGCCAGCGAACAGCCACCCTGGCTGTCGCGGTTGCCGAGCCGGCCGCCGGGCGGCTGCACGTGCATGCCGGCAAGCCATGCGAGGCCAGCCCGGGCACCTGGTGGACCAGCGGCTGATCGGTCGGCCGCTCGGCGCCGGTCAGCCGAACAGGGCGTCGACGAACGAGCGGGCCGGACGCGGGGTGGCAGCCGGCGGTGTGCTCGGTGGCATCTCCATGTCGGACGTGATCCGCGGCAGCGGCTGGGTGTGCGGGGCGCTGGACACGTGCCAGTCGTTCTCGGTCTCGATCAGGTCGGCCAGGCTCGCTCGGGCCAGGAAGATCCCACGACACCCCTGGCACTGCGCCACCTGAATCCGTAGCCGGTCGTGCAGGTGCATCGGCTGGCCGCACGCCGGGCAGGTCATGCCGGCCGCGGTCTCGTCGCTGTCTGGGCTCATCGAGGTCACCGTATCTGCATACTTGTCGGGTGAGCGTCCCAACGCCAGGTCGCTCGGTGCGTCCCTTCCTGGCCGGGCCGTTGCCGCTGCTGATGGCTCACCGTGGCGGCGCGGCGTACGGCCCCAACGTCGGGATCGAGAACACGCTGCGGGCCTTCGCGACCGCCGTCGAGCTCGGGTACCAGTTCTTGGAGACCGATGTCCGCGCCAGCCGCGACGCGGTGCCGATCGCTGTGCACGACGACCGGCTCGACCGGCTGTGCGGGGTGCCGGACCGGGTCCGCGACCTCGACTGGGACCGGCTCGGCCGGCTGCGGGTCGGCGGGCGGGAACCGCTCGCCCGGCTCGACCAGCTGCTCGCGACGTTCCCCGAGGCGCGGTTCAACATCGACGTGAAGTCCGACGACGCGGTGCTGCCGACGGTGCGCGCCGTGCACCGGGCCGCCGCGTCCGACCGGGTGTGCCTGGCCACGTTCTCCGACCGCCGGATCCGCCGCATCCGGGCACTCGCGGGACCGCGGGTGGTGACGTCGTGCAGCCGCGGCG
>JALYQN010000393.1 GCA_030855835.1 Actinomycetota bacterium
CTGATGGCCCACCTCACGCAGGAGCCCACCCGCGACGAGGCCCACAGCAGCGGGCTCCCACGCGGAGGGCGCAGCCACGAGCGCAACGTCGCCTCGCTGCTGTTCCTGGGCGGGCTGTGGTTCTCGCTGTTCTTCGGGATCGTGGTTCTCGTGGTGCTCATCGCGACGACGGCGATCGACGGCTCAGCCCGGTTCGACTCGGAGCTGGTGACCAACTACGACTCCACCCTGTTCCCGGACGCCGCAGGGGTGCGCGCCGCCCTCGTAGGCACCCTGTGGCTGATGGTGACGACCGCCGTGATGGCGGTCCCGATCGGGATCGCCGCGGCCGTCTACCTGGAGGAGTTCGCGGACAACCGCCGCTGGTACAACCGGCTGATCGAGGTCAACCTCCAAAACCTCGCCGCCGTGCCGTCGGTCATCTACGGCATGCTCGCCGTCGCCGTGGCAGCCCTGTTCGGCAGTGACACGACGAACATCGTGCTCGTGGGCGCGGTGGCCCTGGGGTTGCTGATTCTGCCGGTGATCATCATCTCGACGCGCGAGGCGGTCCGTGCGGTGCCGCGGGAGATCCGGGAGGGCTCGCTCGCGCTGGGCGCCACACCGATCCAGACCACTTGGCGGCAGGTGGTGCCGTCGGCCATCCCGGGCATCTCGACCGGCACGATCCTGGCGCTGTCGCGGGCCATCGGGGAGGCAGCCCCGCTGCTGCTGCTCGGCGTCGGGACCATCTTGTTCACCCCGAACGGCATCATGTCCGGCTTCACTGCCATGCCGGTCCAGATCTACAAGTGGACTGCCCAGTCGCAGGAGGAGTACAAGGTCGCCGCGGCAGCCGCCATCATCGTGCTTATGGCCATGGTGCTGGCGCTGAACGGACTGGCCATCTATATCCGCAACCACTTTCAGCGTCGCTGGTGAGGATGATGACAATCATGACCTCGGGTTCTTCACAACCACGCTCCGCCGGGGCGACCACGGTGAGCGAGCAGGCTGACCCACTCGACACGCCCGTCGACACCAGCGAGCCGCGGGACGCACCCACGCCCGTGGAGATCCAGCAACCTGAGCGCCGTCAGGTGCCGGACCGACCGATCCCGGTGATGAGCTGCCTGGACCTCAACGTCTTCTACGGCGACTTCCACGCCGTACACGACGTCAACCTCGACTTCGGCCGCAATGAGATCACCGCCCTCATCGGGCCTTCGGGCTGCGGGAAATCCACGGTGCTGCGGTGCCTGAACCGGCTCAACGACCTGGTCCTGGGCGCCCGGGTCGAGGGCCGCGTGACCTATCACGACGTCGACATCTACGACGCCCAGGTCGATGCGATCGAGGTCCGCCGCCGCGTCGGCATGGTGTTCCAGAAGCCGAACCCGTTCCCCAAGTCCATCTACGACAACGTCGCGTACGGCCCCCGGGTCACCGGGATGGACGTCGACAGCATGGACGGACACGTGGAGCAGGCGCTGCGCGACGCCGCGCTGTGGGACGAGGTCAAGGACAAGCTGGGACAAAGTGCCTACGGCCTGTCCGGGGGCCAGCAGCAGCGGTTGTGCATCGCGCGCACGATCGCGACCAAACCGGACGTGATCCTCATGGACGAGCCCTGCTCCGCACTCGATCCGATCGCGACGGCGCGGATCGAGGATCTGATGATGGAGATGCGGGAGCAGTACACGATCATCGTCGTCACGCACAACATGCAGCAGGCTGCCCGAGTCTCCGACCGGACGGCGTTCTTCACAGCGCGACCCGACGAGACGACCGGCAACCGTACCGGGCTGCTGGTGGAGTACGCCCGCACCGCGAAGATCTTCTCCAACCCCGGTGACAAACGCACCGAGGCCTACATCTCTGGTCGCTTCGGCTGACAGCGGGTCACTGACCGGCCTGCCACACTGACCGGCGTGGGCGAACGACCGGTTGAGGCGGCTGGCGCCGTCGTGTGGCGGTCAGCCGGCAAGGGCCTGCAGGTGCTTGTCATCCACCGGGCCCGGTACGACGACTGGTCGTTGCCCAAGGGCAAGCTGGACACCGGTGAGCACCCGGCGGTGGCGGCGGTGCGCGAGACCCTCGAGGAGACCGGCGTCGAGGTGCGGCTGGGTCCCCGGTTGACCCGGCATGAGTACCAGATGCGGCCCCCTCAACTGGGTAGCAAGGCAGTCACCTACTGGGCTGCCAGACCACTCGACGGTGCAGGGTCTGCGGCCGAGGAGTACCTCCCCAACGACGAGGTCGACGCGGTGCGCTGGGTGGGCTTGGACCAGGCCCCCGAGGTCCTCACCTACGGGCGCGACGTCGCCGTCGTCGAAAGCTTCGATCAGCTCACCCGCACCGACGCGCACCGCAGCAGCCCGCTGACCGTGCTGCGACACGCTGCCGCCACCAGCCGCAAGACGTGGCCCGGTGACGACCAGGACCGACCGCTGTCCGACGAAGGCAAGGCGCAGGCTGACCGGCTGGTCCCCGTATTGGCGGCCTTCGGTTTGGACACCGTGTTCTCCAGCGACGCCGCCCGGTGTGTGCGCACCATCAAGCCGTACGTCCGCGCCGGGGGCCTCGACGTCGACCGCCACGAGCGCTGGAACGAGGCGAAGGCGAGACGCCGGGACGTACGGACCGCGGTGGGCGGGCTGGTTGCCGACAAGCGGCGGCTGGTGCTGTGCACGCACCGACCGGTGTTGCCGTGGGTGTTCGAGGGTCTCGGGTTGCCCCACGTGACGCTGCAGCCGGCCGACCTGTTCGTCGCCCACCGCCGTCGGGGGGCTGTGCTGGCGACCGAGCTGCTGAGCCCCTGACCGGATCCGCCGTCAGCCGATCCCCAGGAGCGCGTCCAGCTCGGCCTGGGTGAACGGGCCCTCGTGCTCGGAGGCGGCGATCATCAGGTCACCCGTCAGCCGGATCTCTTCGATGACCGCGACGTCATGTATGCGTTCGTCCACCTGGTGCGCCACGGGTTCCTCTCCTCCTGTCCGACCGACACCCTGCCGCAAAGCCGAGCGGCCGCCACCCGTTTTGGGTAGATCTGAGGCAGGTGACTAGCGGTAGTGGGATCGTCACGAAAGATGATAGTCACGTACAACTACGCGAGTCGAGGTGCCACCCACCACCGCGCGGCGCGTGCCCCCTCCCGACCGCCACCGTGGCTGGCAGCTCGCCCGCGCCCGGCGGCTCGACCGGGACCTGCCGCCACCGTTCTGTCCGTTCGAACTCGTAGCACCCCAAATGTGGGGACCAGCGGGATACGCACCTGTCCGGCATAGACCGAATGGCGTTGCATCTCGTCCGAACGGTCACACAAGTCTTACAGTCGGTATATGCGCTAGCCACACACAGTGATTCGGGGCAGGCTCAAGGGGCCAGTGGGGACGGAGTGACTGCCGCGAGCAAGCACCCATTCACCGCCCGAGATCGAGCTGCGGTACGCAGCCGGAAAGGACACCCACCATGAGCCACACCGCCCGTCGACTGGTCGCCACCGCCGCGGCAGCAACCCTCGCCCTCGGTCTCTCGACTGGAGTCGCCTCCGCCGGCCAGCAGATGGACCGGAGCAGCGAGAAGGAGCGCACCTCCGCCCGCAACGAGAAGGAGCGCACCTCCGCCCGCAACGAGAAGGAGCGCACCTCCGCCCGCAACGAGAAGGAGCGCACCTCCGCCCGCAACGAGA
>JALYQN010000422.1 GCA_030855835.1 Actinomycetota bacterium
CGCCGCGCCGGGCCCGGCACCCAGCACCGACCGCGAGGCCGACGGGAGCACTCGGTGCAGCACGGCACCGAAGACCCGGGTGAGGTCGCCGGCAGTGCCGCCCTGCGCACCGAGCCCGGGCACCAGCAGCGGGCCGCCGACGTCGAGGTCGTCGGTGAGTGGATCGGCGGTCGCGCCGACCACGCATCCGACCGAGCCGTCACCGGCATCGTCGACGGCGCGCTCGGCGTTGGCCGCCCGCACCGCGGCGAGCACCTGCCCGGCGACCGTGGTGGCGATGCCACCGCCACCGACGTCCTCTGTGACCACTCGGGCTCGCTGCACCGCGGCGCCCTCCGGGTTGGATGTCAGCGCCAGCACGAACACGCCGGCACCGCTGACATGGGCGGTGTCCAGGAACGGGCGCAACGAGCCGAACCCGAGGTACGGGTGCACCGTCAGCGCGTCGACCGCCAGCGGCGCCGACGCCGCGAGGTAGGCGTCGGCGTACGCCTGCGCGGTGGACCCGATGTCGCCGCGCTTGCCGTCGAGAACCACCAGCGCACCGGCCTCTCGAGCGGCCCGCACGGTCTGCTCGAGCACCGCGACACCGCGCGCACCATGCCGCTCGAAGAAGGCCGACTGGGGCTTGAGCACGGCGGTCTCGGCGGCGAGCGCGCCGACCACGGTGTCCGCGAAGCGCGCCAGGCCGTCGGAGTCGTCGCGCAGGCCCCAGGCCCGCAGCAACTCGGGATGCGGGTCGATGCCGACGCAGAACGCCCCCCGGGCCGAGGTGGCCCGCCGCAGCCGGGTCCCGAAGCCAGCCGGCTCCGCGGTCATCCTGGCTCCCGGTGCGCCACCCCGACGACGTCTCCCGGCGAGCAGATGCCTCGGGTGGCCAGCTCGGCGCGCAGCTCGTGCGCGACGCGCTCCGGAGCCGACGGGTCGTGGAACGTGACCGTGCCGACCTGCACCGCGGTGGCACCGGCCGCCAGGAACTCCAGCGCGTCCAACCCGGTACGGATGCCGCCGATGCCGACGATCGGCACCTCCGGCATCGCTGCGTGCACCTGCCACACGCACCGCAGCGCGACCGGCCGGATGGCCGGCCCGCTGAGGCCGCCGGTGACCCCGGCGAGCGCCGGTCGCAGGGTGTGCGGGTCGAGGGCCAGCCCGAGCGTGGTGTTGACCAGCGACAGTCCGGTCGCGCCTGCCTCCAGTACCGACTCGGCCACCGACACGATGTCGGTGACGTCCGGGGACAGCTTGGCCAGCACCGGCACCTCACGCGGAATCCCGCGCCGGGCCGCACCCACCGCCCGGCCGGCCTGGAACGGGTCACAGGCGAACACCAGCCCCCGGTCCTCCACGTTGGGGCAGCTGATGTTGACCTCGACAGCCGCCACTCCGGGGCTGGAGCCGACCCGGCGACCCAGCTCCGCGTACTCGCCCAGCGAGCCGCCCGCGATGGACACCACCGCCCGGGCCCCTCGCTGGACCAGCCAGGGCAGGTCGTGGGCGAGGAAGGCGTCAATGCCTGGCCCCTGCAGGCCGATCGAGTTGAGCATCCCCGACGGTGTCTCCACCATCCGCGGGGTCGGCCGCCCGGAGCGCGCGCCGAGCAGCACCGACTTGGTGACGACGGCGCCGAGCTCGGCCACGTCGAGGAACGGCGCCAGCTCCCGGCCGGCGGCCGCACATCCCGAGGCGGTCATCACCGGCGTCGGGAAGACCACCCCGGCGATCTCGACCGACAAATCAACGGCCGCCGCGTCGGACCCCGCGCTCATCGCGGAGCCGTCGACGCGGGTGCGCCCACGGTCCCGGCGGGTACGGTGCCGACCGCGTCCCAGAGCACCCGGTCGCCGCGGAAGACCGGCCCTTCGGTGCACGAGCGGACCATCCGTACCTCGCTGTCGTCTCCGCGCACCGGCAGCACGCAGGTCATGCACACTCCCACCCCGCAGGCCATCTGCTCCTCGACTGCGCACTGGCTCCATGCCCCGTGGTCGGCGGCGACCCCGGCGACAGCGCCGAGCATGCCCATCGGCCCGCAGGCATAGACCACGGCGCCCCCGGTGCGGTCGAGCACGGCCGGCAGCAGGTCCGTGACCACCCCACGGACGCCCATCGAGCCGTCGTCGGTGCTGATCTCCACCGACTGTGCGCTGCGGCGGGCCTCGAGCACGCCGAACAGGAGTTGCTGGCTCGCTGCGCCCAGCACCATGTGCACCGCGCAGTCCCGTTCGCGGAGCCGCTCGGCCAGGCTGAACAGCGGCGCGCTGCCGTACCCCCCGCCGACCAGCACGCATGGCACCGGCTCCTTGGGCAGCGTGAAGGGTCGCCCGAGCGGGCCGACCACGTCGAGCTCGTCGCGCGGACGCAGGCCGGCAAGCCAGGCGGTGCCCCTGCCGTGCACCGCCAGCACCACCTCGACCGTGCCCCCGTACACCCCCGACTCCCGGGTGCGGTAGGCCGAGAAGCTGCGGCGCAGCAGCATCGACGTCTCGTCCCCGCCTACCGCGAGCGCGACGAACGCCCCCGGGCGGGTGCGCTCGGCGATCCCCGGCGCCACCAGGGTCAGGTGGTGGTAGGCGCCGACCCGCTCGTTGGACAACACCCTGCCGCGCACCTGCAGCGGCCGGTACGCCCCGTCCCCGGTCACGGCTGCGCTCCGGTCACGGCTGCGCTCCGGTCACGGCTGCGCTCCGGTCACGGCTGCGCTCCGGTCACGGCTGCTGTGTTGTCACGGCTGCTCCCCGTCGGCGCACCGGCGCGTACGTGGGCGGCCCAGTCCTGCAGCGAGCGCACCCCTACGCCGCCGACGAGCAGCGCCTCGATGCCCTGCACCGCGGCGGCCAACCCCTGCACAGTGGTGATGCAGCACACGTTGCGGGCCACGGCCGCGCTGCGGATCGCGTACCCGTCCAGCCGCGGGTTGCCGGTCGACGTGGTGCCGTGCGGGGTGTTCACGACGATGTCGATGTCACCGGCGAGGATGCGTCCGACGATGTCGGAGCCGCCGTCGTGGTCTGACGGCAGCTCGGACAGCTTGCGCACCACCTCGGCCTCCACCCCGTTGCGGCGCAGCACCTCGGCGGTGCCGGTGGTCGCCAGGATAGAGAAGCCGAGGTCAGCCAGCCGCTTGATCGGGAAGATCATGTGCCGCTTGTCCCGGTTGGCCATCGAGCAGAACACCCGGCCCGACGTCGGCAGCCGCCCGGTCGTGCCGGCCTGCGCCTTGGCGAAGGCGATACCGAAGCCGGCGTCGATGCCCATCACCTCGCCGGTCGATCGCATCTCCGGGCCCAGCACGGTGTCGACGCTCAGCCCCTCGGCGGTGTGGAAGCGGTTGAAGGGCATCACCGCCTCCTTCACCGCCACCGGCACGTGTGCTGCGGAGTCGGCGCCGTCGCCGGTCGGGGGCAGCAGCCCCTCGGTGCGCAGGTCGGCGATGCTCGACCCGAGCATCACCCGGGCGGCCGCCTTGGCCAGCGGCACCGCGGTGGCCTTGCACACGAACGGGACGGTGCGCGACGCGCGGGGGTTGGCCTCCAGCACGTACAGCACGTCACCGGCCAGCGCGTACTGCACGTTGAGCAGCCCGCGGACCCCGATGCCCCGCGCCAGCGCCTCGGTGCTGAGGCGGATCCGCTGCACCTCCTCCCGCCCGAGCGTGATCGGCGGAAGCACGCAGCACGAGTCGCCGGAGTGGATACCGGCCTCCTCGATGTGCTCCATCACGCCGCCGAGGTACAGCTCGGTGCCGTCGTAGAGGGCGTCGACGTCGATCTCGACCGCGTCGTCGAGGAAGCGGTCGACCAGCACCGGGTGCTCGGGCGAGATGTCGGTGGCGCGGGCGATGTAGTCCGACAGCGTCTCGTCGTCGTAGACGATCTCGATGCCGCGCCCACCCAGCACGTACGACGGGCGCACCAGCACCGGGTAGCCAACGGCGTCGGCGACCCGCTTGGCGCCGTCGTACGACGTCGCCGTGCCGTGCTCAGGAGCCGGCAGCCCGGCCTCGGCGAGGACCTCGCCGAACGAGCCCCGGTCCTCAGCCAGGTGGATGGCATCGGGGGACGTGCCGACGATGGGCACCCCCTCGAGCGCCAGCGCCCGCGCGAGCCCGAGCGGGGTCTGCCCCCCGAGCTGCACGACCACTCCGGCCACCGGCCCGGCCTGCTGCTCTGCGTGGACAACCTCGAGCACGTCCTCCAGGGTGAGCGGCTCGAAGTACAGCCGGTCGGAGGTGTCGTAGTCGGTCGAGACCGTCTCCGGGTTGCAGTTGACCATCACCGTCTCGTAGCCGGCCCCAGACAGCGCCAGCGCCGCATGCACGCAGGAGTAGTCGAACTCGATGCCCTGGCCGATCCGGTTCGGCCCGCTGCCGAGGATCAGCACCGCCGGACGTTCCCGCGACGCCACCTCGGTCTCCTCGTCGTACGTCGAGTAGTGGTAGGGAGTGGTCGCGGCGAACTCGGCAGCGCAGGTGTCGACGGTCTTGAACACCGGCCGCAGCCCGAGGGCGTGTCGCACCCCGCGCACCACGTCGGGCCGCATGCCGCGCAGCTCGCCGACCTGCACGTCGGACAGCCCGTGCCGCTTGGCCTCGGCCAGCACCTGGGGTGTCAGAGCCGGGGCGTCGCGTACCCGGTTGGCCACCTCGTCCAGCAGCAGCAGCTGGTCGAGGAACCAGGGGTCGATCCCGGTCGCCGTGTGCAGCGCCTCGACGGTGGCGCCGGCCCGCAGCGCGTCCAGGACCACCCGCAGCCGACCGTCGTGCGGCACCCGGGAACGGTCGAGCAGCTCGCGGGCGTCGCCGGGCTCACCGGCCCACGAGAACGGGGCATCGCGGTCCTCCAGCGAGCGCAGCGCCTTGTTCAACGCCTCGGTGAAGTTGCGCCCGATCGCCATCGCCTCGCCGACCGACTTCATGTGCGTCGTCAGCCGGGCGTCGGCACCCGGAAACTTCTCGAACGCGAAGCGGGGCACCTTGACGACCACGTAGTCCAGCGCCGGCTCGAAGCTTGCCGGCGTCTTCCGCGTGATGTCGTTGGGGATCTCGTCCAGGGTGTAGCCGATGGCGAGCTTGGTCGCGATCTTGGCGATCGGGAAGCCGGTCGCCTTGCTGGCCAGCGCACTCGAGCGCGACACCCGCGGGTTCATCTCGATGACGACCATCCGGCCGCTGGCGGGGTCGACGGCGAACTGGATGTTGCACCCGCCGGTGTCCACACCGACCGCGCGGACCACGCCGATCGCGATGTCGCGCATCTGCTGGTACTCGCGGTCGGTGAGCGTCAGCGCTGGGGCCACCGTGATGGAGTCGCCGGTGTGCACGCCCATCGGGTCGAGGTTCTCGATCGAGCAGACGACGACCACATTGTCGGCGCGGTCCCGCATCACCTCCAGCTCGTACTCCTTCCAGCCGAGCACGGCCTCCTCCAGCAGCACCTGGCCGGTCGGGCTGGCGGTCAGGCCGGAGCCGGCGATCCGGGCCAGGTCGTCGGCGCCGTACGCCATCCCGGACCCGGCGCCGCCGAGGGTGAACGACGGGCGGACCACCAGCGGGAACCCGAGGTCGGCGGCGGCCTCAGCGCATTCGGCGAGGCTGTGGCAGATGGTCGAGCGGGCCACCTCCGCGCCCCACCGGGGCGGCAGCGACTCGACGACGGTCTTGAACGACTCGCGGTTCTCGCCGCGACCGATCGCCTCGACCGACGCGCCGATGAGCCGGACCCCGTGCTTGTCCAGCACCCCCGACTCGGCCAGCGACACCGCCACGTTTAGCGCGGTCTGGCCGCCCATCGTCGCCAGCAGCGCGTCCGGTTGCTCCTTCGCGATGACCCGCTCCACGAACTCCGCTGTGAGGGGTTCGACGTAGGTCGCATCGGCCAGACCCGGGTCGGTCATGATCGTGGCCGGGTTGGAGTTGACCAGCACCACCCGGAGCCCGTCGTCGCGCAGCGCCCGGCAGGCCTGGGTGCCGGAGTAGTCGAACTCGCAGGCCTGTCCGATGACGATCGGGCCGGACCCGATGACCAGGACCGAACCGATGTCGGTGCGCCGTGGCATCAGCGCCCACCGGTTCGTACGTCGAGCAGGTCGACGAAGCGGTCGAACAGGTGGGCGGCGTCGTGCGGGCCGGCCGCCGCCTCGGGGTGGTACTGCACGCTGAAGGCCGCGAGCCGGCCGTCGGGCCCGGTGAGCTCGAGCCCCTCCACCACGTCGTCGTTCAGGCACAGATGCGACACCTCGACGGTGCCGTGCGGGGTGTCGGCCGGCCGGTCCAGCCGCGCCCGGACCGCGAATCCGTGGTTGTGCGCGCTGACCTCGACCCGGCCGGTCCGCCGGTCCAGGACCGGCTGGTTGGTGCCCCGGTGGCCGTATCGCAGCTTGTAGGTGTCAAGGCCGAGCGCGCGGGCGAAAAGCTGGTGGCCGAAGCAGATCCCGAGCAACGGCAGGCCCCGCCCGAGCACTCCGCGCAGCAGTGCGAGGTCGGCTGTGGCCGGGTCGCCGGGCCCGTTGGAGCAGAGCACCCCGTCGGCGCCGGTGGCGAGCACGTCATCGAGACCGGCACCGGCGGGCAGGACGTGCACCTCGATCCCCCGCGCGGCGAGCATCGTCGGCGCCATCTGCTTGATGCCGAGGTCGATCGCGGCGACGGTGAACCTGCGCCGCCCCACGGCCGGCACGACGTACGGCACCACGGTGGTCACCTCACCGGTCAGGTCGGCGCCGGTCATCGTGGCGGCGCCGCGCACGGTGGCGAGCAGGGCGTCGGCGTCGGCCGAGACCGACGAGATCCCGACCCGCATCACACCGCGCTCGCGCAGGTGCCGGGTGAGCGCCCGGGTGTCGACCCCGCTGACCCCGACGACGCGCTGAGCGGCCAGCTCGTCACCGAGCCCGCGCCTGGCTCGCCAGCTGCTGGCGCGCCGCGCTGGGTCACGCACCACGTACCCGGACACCCAGATCCGGTTCGACTCCACGTCCTCGTCATTGACGCCGGTGTTGCCGATGTGCGGTGCCGTCATCACCACCACCTGCCGGTGGTACGACGGGTCGGTCAGCGTCTCCTGGTACCCGGTCATCGCGGTGCAGAACACCGCCTCGCCGACGGTCTGGCCGACTGCGCCGTACGGCTGGCCGCGGAAGACCCGGCCGTCCTCCAGGACCAGGATCGCCTCAGCCATGCGACACCACCGCCCCCGCCCCGGCGACCGCGATGTCTGGTGACTCGTAGGTCGGGCGGCCGCGTAGGTAGGTCGCCACCACCCGGCCGGGCAGGGTGAGCCCGGCGTACGGGGTGTTGCGCGACAGCGAGAGCGAGTCATGCGGGCGTACGGTGCGCACGGCAGCCGGGTCCACCAGCACCAGGTTCGCCGGCTCGCCCACGGCCACCGGACGCCCGTGACCGGTGACCCGTCCGATCCGCGCCGGCCGGGCCGACATCCGGTCCGCGACTCCTGCCCAGTCGAGCAGTCCGGTGTCGATCATGGTCTGCTGCACGACCGACAGCGCGGTCTCCAGACCCAGCATCCCCATCGCTGCCGCTTCCCACTCGCAGTCCTTGTCCTCGACCGCGTGCGGCGCGTGGTCGGTTGCGACGGCGTCGATGGTGCCGTCGGCGAGCCCCAGTCGCAGCGCCTCGGTGTCGGCGGCGGTGCGCAGCGGCGGGTTCACCTTGTACAGCGGGTCGTAGGAGGTCGCCAGCTCGTCGGTGAGCAGCAGGTGGTGGGGTGTCACCTCCGCGGTGACGTTCCATCCCTTCTGCTTGGCCCACCGCACGATCTCGACCGACCCGGCCGTCGAGACGTGGCACACGTGCAGCCGGGACCCGACGTGGGCCGCCAGCAGCACGTCACGAGCCACGACCGACTCCTCGGCCACCGCCGGCCAGCCGGTGAGTCCGAGCCGACCGGACAGCTCTCCTTCGTTCATCTGGGCGCCCTCGGTGAGCCGGGGGTCCTGCGCGTGCTGGGCGATCACCCCGTCGAAGGCCTTCACGTACTCCAGCGCGCGCCGCATCAACACCGCGTCGGACACGCAGCACCCGTCGTCGGAGAACACGCGTACCCGGGCGGCCGAGTCGGCCATCGCGCCCAGCTCGGCCAGCCGCTGGCCGGCGATGCCGACCGTGACGGCGCCGACCGGGTGCACATCGCACCAGCCCGCCTCGCGACCGAGCCGCCACACCTGTTCGACCACCCCGGCGGTGTCGGCGACCGGGTCGGTGTTGGCCATCGCATGCACCGCGGTGAACCCGCCGGCAGCCCCGGCCCGGGTGCCGGTCTCGACCGTCTCGGCGTCCTCGCGGCCAGGCTCGCGCAGATGGGTGTGCAGGTCGACCAGGCCGGGCAGCGCCACCAGACCATCGGCGTCGACCCGCTGGG
>JALYQN010000448.1 GCA_030855835.1 Actinomycetota bacterium
CCCAATCGACACGGCGTAGACCGCGGTGGCCACACCGAGCGTCCCACCCAGCAGGAACCCGGACACCACTACCGCCACCTCGATGCTGGTGCGGACCAAGAACACCGAGCCGCCGGTGTGGCGGACCAGCCCGGTCATCAGGCCATCTCGCGGTCCGGGACCGAGGTTCACGCCGATGTATGCGGCGGTGGCCACCGCGTTGAGCATGATGCCGGCCAGCGCGAACAACACTCTCAGCGCCAGGCCGTCGAGGGGTGGCAGCAGCCACAAGGTGGCGTCGACCGCGAGACCGATGACCACCACGTTGCTCACGGTGCCGATCCCCGGTCGCTCACGCAGCGGGATCCAGGCCAGCAGCACGACCACGCCGACCGCGATCGTCACCGTGCCGAGGCTCCAGCCGATCTGCCGGGACACCCCCTGATGCAGGACGTCCCATGGAATGACACCGAGGTCCGAGCGGACCAGCAGCCCCATCGAGAATCCGTACAGCAGCAACCCGGCGAACAACTGGACCAGCCGCCTGGGCAGCCTGCGCGCGGGGTCCGACAGGAGCATGCGCCGAGCGTCGGACAGACTGTGGCCATGGGCAAGCAGGAGGACTTCGTGCTGCGGGCGCTGGAGGAGCGGGACGTCCGCTTCGTACGGCTGTGGTTCACCGACGTGCAGGGCTTCCTGAAGTCGGTCGCCGTGGCGCCGGCCGAGCTCGATAACGCCTTCGACGAGGGGATCGGCTTCGACGGCTCGGCGATCGAGGGGTTCGCCAGGGTGCACGAGTCAGACATGCTCGCCCGTCCCGACCCGACGACCTTTCAGATCCTGCCCTGGCGCGGAGACGGCCCGGCCACCGCACGGATGTTCTGCGACATCCTGCTCCCCGACGGCGGGGTGTCGTACGCCGACCCGCGGCACGTGCTCAAGCGGGCACTGTCGCGCGCCCAGGACCTCGGCTTCACCTTCTACACCCATCCCGAGATCGAGTTCTTCCTGCTCCAGCACCGCCCCGAGCCCGGTGCTACTCCCGTTCCGGTGGACAACTCCGGCTTCTTCGACCACACCGCGCAGGGCGGCCAGGACTTCCGCCGCGAGGTCATCACGATGCTGGAGTCGATGGGCATCTCGGTGGAGTTCAGCCATCACGAGGGTGCGCCCGGGCAGCAGGAGATCGACCTGCGCTACGCCGACGCACTGTCGACGGCCGACAACATCATGACCTTCCGGGTGGTCGTCCGGGAGGTGGCGCTGGGTCAGGGGACGTACGCCTCGTTCATGCCCAAGCCGTTCACCGAGCACGCCGGCTCGGGGATGCACACCCACCTGTCGCTGTTCGAGGGTGAGCGCAATGCGTTCTTCGAGGCCGGTGCCGAGTACCAGCTGTCCAAGACCGGCCGCTCCTTCATCGCCGGGTTGCTGCGCCACTCGGCCGAGATCACCGCGGTGACCAACCAGTGGGTGAACTCGTACAAGCGGCTGCTCGGTGGGGGCGAGGCGCCGTCGTACGTGTGCTGGGGGCACAACAACCGATCGGCACTGGTGCGAGTGCCGATGTACAAGCCGCACAAGGGGCAGTCCACGCGGGTCGAGGCGCGGTCCATCGACGCCGCCTGCAACCCCTATCTCGCGTTTGCGCTGCTGCTGGCGTCCGGGCTGAAGGGGGTCGAGGAGGGCTACCAGCTCCCGGCCGAGGCGGAGGACGACGTGTGGGCGCTCACCGACGGTGAGCGGCACGCGCTCGGCCTCGAGCCGCTCCCGCACAACCTCGACCAGGCGATCAGGGTGATGGAGTCCAGCGAGCTGGTGGCCGAGACGCTGGGCGAGCACGTCTTCGAGTTCTTCCTGCGCAACAAGCGGGCCGAGTGGCACGACTACCGCCGCCAAGTGAGCCAGTACGAGCTGGACACCATGCTCCCCGTGCTCTGACCCGTGCTCTGACCCGTGCTCTGACCCGTGCTGACCGTGCGCTGACTGCTCCGCTTTCCTCACCCGATCTTCCGACGTCTCGGTGGCCATGGCGGCCCACAGGTCGGAAGATCCGTCCGCGCCGCCGCACCGCCTTACGAATGTTCCGACGGTTTGGTCGCTATGGCAGCCCACAGGTCGCAAGATCCCTCCCGCCGCCGCGCGGCCGCGATGCCGGCAGGCCGCCTTACGAATGTTCCGACGGTTTGGTGGCTATGGCAGCCCACTGGTCGGAAGATCCGTCCGCGCCTGCGCGGGCGCGCTGCTGGCGGGCCGCCTTACGAATGTTCCGACGGTTTGGTGGCTATGGCAGCCCACAGGTCGGAAG
>JALYQN010000449.1 GCA_030855835.1 Actinomycetota bacterium
CTTCCGACCTGCTGGCTGCCATGGCCACCCGACCGTCGGATCATTCGCGCGGGGCGGCGCCGGCCCGGACGGATCTTCCGACCTGCTGGCTGCCATGGCTACCCGATCGTCGGAACACGGCTGGGCCAGCGGGTCAGGTGTCGGGGTCGTCCAGGTCGTCCAGGTCGTCCAGGTCGTCCAGGTCGTCCAGCCAGGCGCGTACGGATGCGTCGTGCTCGCCGAGCAGCGGCGGAGGCAGGTGCTCGGCTCGGCCACCGATCAGGGTCTCGGGTCCGTCCGGCGAGGTGTCGAAGCGCAGCGGTGGCCCCGGCAGCGATACCGGACCGAGGGTCGGGTGCTGCACGTCGATGAGCAGGCCTTGCGACAGCGTCTGCTCCCAGGCGTACACGTCGTCGAGGCTGCGCACCTTGCCCGCCGGCACACCCGCGTCGGCCAGCGCGGCGAGCCAGTACTCGGCCGACTCGGCGGCAAAGGCGGCATCGATCTCAGCGACCAGCGCCTCGCGATTTGCGACCCGCTCGGAGTTGGTGGCGAACCGGGCGTCGTCCGGGTCGATTCCGACCAGCGGCGTGAACCGACGCCACAGCGCCTGGCTACCCACCGAGATCTGCACCGGTGCGTCGGCCGCGTGGAACAGCCCATACGGCGCGATCGACGGGTGGTGACTGCCGATCGGCCGCGGCACCTCGCCGGCCACGGTCCACCGCGTGCCCTGGAACGCATGCACCCCCACGATCGCGGCGAGCAAACTGGTCCGCACCACCCGCCCGCGACCGGTACGGCTGCGCTCGTGCAGCGCCGCGACCACCCCGTACGCGCCGTACATTCCGGCGAGCAGGTCACCGATCGGCACCCCCACCTTGGTGGGCTCGTCGGCTGAGGGGCCGGTCATGCCCATGATGCCGCCTTCGCCTTGCGCGATCTGGTCGTACCCGGCGCGACCGCCCTCCGGCCCGTCGTGCCCGAAGCCGGTGATCGACAGCACGACCAGACCTGGGTTGAGCTCATGCAGCCGCGTCATCGAGAAGCCGAGCCGGTCCAGCACGCCGGTGCGGAAGTTCTCGCATAGCACGTCGCCGTGGCGGACCAGCCGGGTGAGCAGCGCCCGACCCTCGTCGCTCTTGAGGTCAGCCGTCACGGACTCCTTGTTGCGGTTGGTGGACAGGAAGTACGTCGACTGCTGGTCGCCCTCGGGGCCGACGAATGGCGGGCCCCAGCCACGGGTGTCGTCGCCGTGGCCTGGCGACTCGACCTTGATCACCCGGGCACCGAGGTCGCCGAGCATCATCGCGGCGTGCGGTCCGGCCAACGCACGGGTCAGGTCGATCACGACGATGTCGGACAACAGGCCGCTCATGCGGCCCAGGCTAAGGCGCAGGGCCTGGCAGGGCGGAGGTCAAGCCATCGCGGTCGACGCGGACGGCCGACCGCGAAATGCGGGAAGTTGGCCGATTGGCTGACCTCCAACCCAGCCATCTTCCCGCATTTCGCAGTGGGGGGGCCGCTAGCGTGACGGCGGTGGACGTCAGCGACCGCAAGCCGCTTCGCCACCAGGCCGAGCGGCACCTGCAGGCGCTGGTGGGAACCCCCGACGCCCGGCTGCACGAGGACCAGTGGACCGCGATCGAGGCCCTGGTCGCCAACCGGCGGAGGGCGCTGGTGGTGCAGCGCACCGGCTGGGGCAAGTCGGCGGTCTACTTCGTTGCCACCGCCCTGCTCCGGGCCGACGGGGCCGGTCCGACCGTGATCGTGTCCCCGCTGCTCGCGCTGATGCGCAACCAGGTCGCCGCGGCCGAGCGCGCCGGCATCCACGCGGTGACGATCAACTCGACCAACCCGGAGGCCTGGCGCGCGACGTACGCCGCGATCGGGCGCGGCGAGGTGGACGTGCTGCTGGTGAGCCCGGAGCGTCTCAACAACCCGGAGTTTCGCGACCACGTGCTGCCCGACCTCGCCGCCTCCGCCGGGCTGCTCGTGGTCGACGAGGCGCACTGCATCAGCGACTGGGGACACGACTTCCGCCCCGACTACCGACGCATCCGCACCCTGCTCGCCGACCTGCCCGACGGCATCCCGGTGCTCGCGACCACTGCGACCGCGAACAGCCGGGTCACCGCCGACGTCGCCGAACAGCTGTCGGTCAGCGGTGCCCGGACGCTCACCGACGTGCTGGTGCTGCGCGGCAGCCTCGACCGCACCTCGCTGCACCTCGCCGTCGTCCCGCTGCCCTCGCAGGCCGACCGGCTGGCCTGGCTAGCCGACCACCTCGGCGGTCTCCCCGGGTCCGGCATCGTCTACTGCCTCACCGTCGCCGCCACCCAGGACGTGGCCGACCATCTGCGCGACACCGGTCTGGAGGTGCGCGCGTACTCCGGTCAGACCGACCCCGCGGAGCGGCTCGCTGCCGAGGACGACCTGTTGCACAACCGGGTCAAGGCGCTGGTGGCAACGTCGGCGCTCGGCATGGGGTTCGACAAGCCCGACCTCGGCTTCGTGGTGCACCTCGGCGCGCCGCCGAGCCCGATCGCCTACTACCAGCATGTGGGCCGGGCCGGCCGGGGGGTCGACCGGGCGGTCGTGGTCCTGCTCCCCGGGCGCGAGGACCGCGAGGTGTGGGACTACTTCGGCTCGCTGGCGTTCCCGCCGGCCACCGACGTACGGGAGG
>JALYQN010000470.1 GCA_030855835.1 Actinomycetota bacterium
GCTCAGCACCGGCTCGGGCGAGACCACCCGGTGCAATGGCTGCAGCGGGCCGGGGTGGGTGCTCGCCCGGGCCAGGCCGAGCACGAAACCGGACACGAGCCGGCCCGAGAACCGCACCGACACCCTGCAGCCGACCCCGACGGCCTCCCGCTGGTCGGCCGGGACGGAGTACTCGAACGGCCGGTCGAGGTGCGCCAACCCGACTGCGACGGCGACCCGCGCGACCAGCTGGTCCGAGCCCGCCACCGGACCGCTCAGGCGCCCGCCGCGGCACGCAGGTCGTCGGCCCGGGTGGTGTGCTCCCAGGTGAAGTCCGGCAGCTCGCGGCCGAAGTGCCCGTACGCGGCGGTGGCAGCATAGATCGGACGCAGCAGGTCGAGGTCGCGGATCAGCGCTGCCGGTCGCAGGTCGAACACCTCGCGCACGGCGTCCTGGATCCGCTCGACCGGGACGGTCTCGGTGCCGAAGCAGTCGACATACGACCCGACCGGGTGGGCCCGCCCGATCGCGTAGGCGACCTGCACCTCGCACCGGCGAGCCAGCCCCGCGGCTACTACGTTCTTGGCGACCCAGCGCATCGCATAGGCGCCCGAGCGGTCCACCTTGGACGGGTCCTTGCCGCTGAAGGCGCCGCCGCCGTGGCGAGCCATGCCGCCGTAGGTGTCGATGATGATCTTGCGGCCGGTCAGGCCGGCGTCGCCCATCGGGCCGCCCACCTCGAACCGACCGGTCGGGTTGACCAGGAGCCGGTAGTCGGAGTGGTCGATGTCGAAACCGTCGAGCACCTCGTCCACCACGTGCTTGCGTACGTCCGGGGTGAGCGTGGCCGCCAGGTCGACACCGGCCGCATGCTGGGTGGAGACCACCACGGTGTCGATCCGCACCGGGCTGGCGTCGGCGGCGTACTCGACGCTGACCTGGGTCTTGCCGTCGGGGCGCAGGTAGGACAGGACGTCGTCGCGCCGGGCTTGCGCCAGCCGCTGGGCCATCCGGTGCGCGATCGTGATCGGCAGCGGCATCAGCTCGGGGGTGTCGTCGCAGGCGTAGCCGAACATCAGCCCCTGGTCACCGGCGCCCTGCCCGTCGAGCGGGTCGGTCGACCCCTCGCTGCGCCCCTCGATGGCGACGTCAACGCCGGCGGCGATGTCCGGGGACTGGGCACCGATGCTGACCTGCACGCCGCACGAGGCGCCGTCGAAACCCTTCTCGGAGCTGTCGTAGCCGATCGACAGGATCCGCTCCCGCACAATGCTCGGGATGTCGGCCCAAGCCTCGGTGGTCACCTCGCCGGCCAGCACCACCAGACCGGTGGTGACCAGCGTCTCCACCGCCACCCGGCTCCGGGTGTCCTGGTCCAGCAGGGCATCCAGGACGGCGTCGCTGATCTGATCGGCGATCTTGTCCGGATGCCCCTCGGTGACGGACTCGGAGGTGAACAGTCGTCTGGTCACGGGGCGCAGCCTACCGGGGCACTTGGTCTGTCAGGTGCTTCGCCACCCGGTCCCAGATCACGTCGGCGAGCTCGATCTTGGTGCCGTACGGGACCGGCTGCTGCGAGCCGTCCCGGTCGAGCACCACCGCCTCGGTGTCGTCGCGCCCGAACACACGCCCAGCGCTCACGTCGTTGACCACCAGCAGGTCGCAGCCCTTGCGGGCCAGCTTGTCGCGTGCCTGGGGCACCACGGTGGCGAGGCCGTCGTCGCCGGTCTCGGCCGCGAAGCCCACCAGCACCGGAAGCTGTGCTGCCCCCCGCCGCCGCACCAGGTCGACCAGGATGTCGTCGGTCTGCGTCAGGTCGACCGACATCTGCGGTCCCTGCACGGACTTCTTCACCTTCGCCGGCGCCGGGTCGGCCGGCCGGTAGTCGGCCGGCGCCGCCGCCATCACCACCGCGTCCGCACCGGCCCACTCCGCGAGCAGCTGCTGGTGCAGCTCGGCGGTGGTCCGCACGGGTACGACCCGGGCGCCGGCCGGGTCGGGCAGGTCGACGTTCGCCGCCAGCACGGTGACCTCGGCGCCGCGTGCGACGGCCATCGTCGCCAGCGCGTAGCCCATCCGCCCCGACGACCGGTTGCCGATGAAGCGCACCGGGTCGAGCGGTTCCTGGGTGCCACCCGCGGTCACCAGTACCGCCCGTCCTGCGAGGTCACAGACTGCGCCGCCGACCCCGCAGGTGCCGCGCCGCAGCATGGG
>JALYQN010000490.1 GCA_030855835.1 Actinomycetota bacterium
GGGCGAAGCTCGGGTGCAGCCCGTACATTGAGTTCCGCTCGAGCAGGCTCTCCGCCGGCACAGCTATCGTTGGGCGCGCCGGCGCATAGGCCGTGTCGCCGTGCGGCACCACCATCGACATGCCGTCGGCACCGCCGCGCAGACTGAGCACGACCAGCGTGCTGGGGCCGCTCACTCCGGCCCCGAACGCGGCCTGGCTGAAGACGCCCCCGAACACCGTGCTGATACCAACCGCGCCTCCCAAACCTGCTCCGCCGCGGAGGAACGTGCGGCGGGAGGCGTCGAAGTCGTCACAGCCGCACGCTTCGGTTCCTACGGTTCCCATCGCTCTCCCACTCATTGCCTAGTGTCACAGTCTGAGTGCGGAGAGTCACAGCAGATATAGGGACATGGTAGGTCTCAATCGCATCGGGCCGGGGTGGCGTCAGCCGTTCGGGCGATGTACGGCGCCGTCCGATGTCGCAAACTGTGATTCAATGCGACTGAGAGGTCACTCTCAGTTATTCTGGAAGAAGCGAGTACTGCGATGAGACTGGCGTGGGACGTGCTGGTCGTTGTGTGCGCGGTCGTCGGCGCCCTCACGCTGTGGGCCCTGGCCGCTGGCGCGATCGTGTCGATCGTGTTGCGGAACCATCACCCACGGTCGATGAAGCGCGCAGACGCCGTGGGTCCAAAGGGCAACGAGTCGACGGTGCATTCGCTGCTCAACCGTCGCGCCCGTTCGTGGGCCGAGGTACCCGCCTGGGTCAAGGACGACCGGGAGTGGGCCGCCGCCGTTGTGCTGCTCGGGTCGGACGGGGTCGCCGCACGCACCGAGCCGTTTGTCGACTTCGGCGCGCGACGCATCGACTGGGTCAACCTGCGCATCGATGCCGCCGGCTGGGCACCCGCTGAGCGACTGCTCGTCGAAGTCGCGTACGACTTGGCGTACGCGCAGCACGAACCGGACAGCGCCGAGGCGCCTGCCCATATAGCACTGGCGGACCTGGCGGACCTGGGCGACCCCGGCTTCGAGCTGCTGCACGCGGCGGTCAACGCCCGCCGCGGCACCTGAGCCCGGCTGCGTCCGAACCGCTCAGGTCGGCCCGGTGTCGGCCCGCGCTGCAAGAATCGAACACATGTTCGACTCGCTGTTTGCTGAGCGGCGCACCTGCCGAAGGCCGCCCCATCGTGTCGCTGGCGGAGCGGATCGACAGGTTGGCTGCCCCCCGCCGCCACCACCTTCGCGACCTCCCGGGTTGGCACCTCGCCGGCAACGGCGACAACGACGTGGTGTGGACAACCCCCCCACCGGCCACCGCTACCTCAGCCGCCCCCCACCCGCACTCGGCTGGGGCGCCACCACCTGACCGGACACCACCGGGCCAGCAGGGTCGCCCGTCGCGACCAGTGACCCCGACGCCGCACAGGAACGTGTCGACCGCGCGACTGTGTAAACCCTCAGGGCGGCCGGTGGCCCCGGCGCTCCTCCTGCCGCACCAGCGCTTCGGCGTCGGCGAGCCGGTCCAGCCCCGCGTACGGCTGGCGCAACCGGTTGTTCGCCGCGAGTTGGTCCCGGTTGCGGTGCAGGAACCACCAGTACCCGGCCGTGAACGGGCACGCGTCCTCACCGACCCGGATCTTCGGGTCGTAACGGCAGTCGCCGCAGTAGTCGCTCATCGTGTTGATGTATGCGCCTCCGGAGGTGTACGGCTTGGTCGCCATCCGTCCGCCGTCGGCGTGCTGGCTCATCCCGACCACGTTGGCCGGCATCACCCAGTCGTACCCGTCGACGAACGCGGTCTGGAACCACTCGGTCATCCGGTCGGGGTGGTAGCCGCGCTGCAGCGCCCAGCTGCCGAGCACCATCAGGCGGGGGATGTGGTGCACCCAGCCGCGGTCGCGGACGCCGGCCAGCACGTCGGACAGGCACGCGGCGTCGACCGCGTCGGCGTCGAGATCGGCGAACCAGTCCGGCAGGTGCCGCCGGGCGTTCAGCCGGTTGTTGGCGCGGTAGTCGCGGCCGAAATGCCACTACAGCGACCAGATGTACTCCCGCCAGCCGACGACCTGCCGGACGAAGCCCTCCACCGAGGCGAGCGGCGCCGTGCCCGAGTGGTAAGCATCGGCAGCCCGCTCGGCGACCTCCAGCGGGTGCAGCAGCCCGAGGTTCAGCGGCACCGACAGCATGCTGTGCGCCATCGACCAGTCACCCGACAGCATCGCGTCCTCGTACGGGCCGAAGTCGGTGAGCCGATGGGTGAGGAAGTGGTCGAGCGCCGCCAACGCTTCGCGGCGAGTGACCGCGAACCGGCGCGGCCCGTCCTGCCCGACCGTGGCGAGCCCGTCGTCGCGAGCCATCCGGTCGAGGTCGGCACGTACCTCGGCGTCGACGTCGTCCTCGGTCGGCGACCACGGCTCGTGGCCGAGCGAGCCGGCCCCCTTGGGCGGCGGCTCGCGGTTGTCGGCGTCGTAGCTCCACGCGCCGCCCGCCGGCTGGTCGCCCTCCACCAGCAGGTCCAGCCGCAACCGCTGGTGTCGGTAGAACGCCTCCATTCGGAGCCGCTCGCGCTCACCGGCCCACTCGACGAACTCCGCCTTGGTCAGCGTGTGCCCGGGGTCGGTGACGACGCGGGTGATCACGCCCTCGTCCTGCAGCCGGGTGACGAAGTCGTACGCGCGCATCGACGTCGGCTCGCAGACCTCCACCGGCTCACCGAGCTCGCGCAGGGCATCCCGGTACGTACGGGTGCGCAGGTACACCGCCGAGCCAGCCAGCTCCGCCGCGCGGTGCCGCAGCGCGGACAGCACCAGGTGCAGCTTCTGCCGGTGATAGCGCCGCCGGTGCAGCACCGCCGTCGACTCGACCAGCAGCACCCCGTGCTCGTGCGCCGGGCGGAACACCGGGCCGAGCTGGTCGGCGAACAGCCACCGCCGGGCGGCGGCACCGTCGGTCACCGCTCTCAAGGGGAAAGCTTCGCCACCGGAGCGGCCGGGCGCTCGCCGTGCGCTGTGACGACCCGGACTTGCCGCAAGCACGGTGTCGGCTCCCTTGCTTGGCAGGCTGCCTACGTCGCCCTGCGGGTGCCGGTCGTCTTGCGCGCCGTGGTCTTGCGCGCCGTGGTCTTACGCGCTGTGGTCTTGCGC
>JALYQN010000491.1 GCA_030855835.1 Actinomycetota bacterium
GTGCCGCTCGATCAGCCCCCCGACCGTCTCGAACGCCTGCCCGGAAGCGGCCAGCAGTTCCCGGTCGTCGTCGCTCAGGGCGCCGGCCTCCGGCACCGCGCCGAGGTTCTTCGCGATCATGGAGACCGTCCGGTTGACCAGGTTGCCCCACGTACCCACAAGCTCGTCGTTGTTGCGCCGTAGGAACTCCGCCCAGGTGAAGTCGGAATCTTGGGCCTCAGGGCCGGCGACGGCGATGAAGTAGCGCAGCGCGTCGGCGTCGTAGCGCTCCAGGAAGTCCCGTACGTAGATCACCACCGAGCGGGAGGTGGAGAACTTGCGGCCCTCCATGGTGAGAAACTCGCTGCTCACCACCTCGGTGGGCAGGTTCAGCGTGCCGAACGCGCCCGGCTGACCACCACGGGCGCCGCGCCCGTCGTAGGCCAGGAGCTCGGCCGGCCAGATCTGCGCGTGGAAGGTGATGTTGTCCTTGCCCATGAAGTAGTACGACCGGGCCTGTGGGTCGTTCCACCATGCCCGCCACGCGTCCGGCTCGCCCTGCCGGCGGGCCCACTCGACCGACGCGGACAGGTAGCCGATGACGGCGTCGAACCAGACGTACAGCCTCTTGCTCGGGTTGTCCGCCCAGCCGTCCAGCGGGACCGGGATGCCCCAGTCGATGTCGCGGGTCATGGCCCGTGGGCGTACGTCGGCCAGCAGGTTGCGGGAGAACTTCAGCACGTTCGGACGCCAGTCGGTGCGGGTCTGCAACCACTCGCCGAGCGCGTCGGCCAGCGCCGGCAGGTCGAGGAAGAAGTGCTCCGTCTCCACGAACCTCGGTGTCTCGCCGTTTATCCGGCTGACCGGGTGCTTGAGCTCGATCGCGTCCAGCTGGTTGCCGCAGTTGTCGCACTGGTCGCCGCGCGCTCCGTCGTGGCCGCAGATGGGGCAGGTGCCCTCGATGTAGCGGTCCGGCAGGGTGCGCCCGGTGCTCGGCGAGATCGCACCCATCGTGGTCTGCTCGACGAGATAGCCGTTGGCGTGCACGGTGCGGAACATCTCCTGCGCCACCGCGTAATGGTTGGGCGTGGTGGTGCGGGTGAACAGGTCGTAGGACAGCCCGAGCGCACGAAGGTCCTCGACGATCTGCCGGTTGTAACGGTCCGCGAGCTCCTGCGGCGGTACGCCCTCACGCTCGGCCTGGACGAGGATCGGCGTGCCATGCTCGTCGGTGCCCGACACCATCAGCACGTTGTGCCCCGCCATCCGCATGTAGCGGCTGAACACGTCAGACGGCACGCCGAACCCGGAAACGTGCCCGATGTGGCGCGGACCATTGGCGTACGGCCAGGCGACCGCGGACAGGACGTGGCTGCACACCCAGCCGATCCTAGGTGTGCGGCACTCGCCGGCCCTCCGGTGACGCGGCGGGCCGCGCGGCGCACTCGTGGGATCCTCGGCGCCGCGCGGTTCAGTCATCGATGGACGGCGGCATACACCTCGCGCCTGGGCACGCCGGTGCTACGGGCCACCTCCGCGATCGAGTCCCGCCGCGAGCTGCCGGTGGACTCCAGCTCGGTCACGGCCGCAACCAGGTCCGCCTCGGACGGTGGGGATGGCTCGGGTGCACCCTCGACAACCAGTGTCACCTCACCGCGTACCCCGGCGGCGGCCCAGTCGACCAGCTCCCGGAGCGGTCCGCGGCGGACCTCCTCGTGGGTCTTTGTCAATTCGCGGCACACGGCTGCGGACCGCTCGGGTCCGAAGGCGTCGGCCATCGCGGCCAGCGTCGCGGCCGTACGGTGCGGCGCCTCGAAGAGCACCATCGTGCGCCGTTCCGCCGCCAGGTCGGCGAGCCGGGAGGCCCGTTCGCCGGTCTTGCGCGGCAGGAACCCCTCGAAGCACAACCGGCCCACCGGCAGGCCGGACACGGCCAACGCGGTGAGGACCGCGGACGGCCCGGGGACCGCGGTCACGCGGACGCCGGCCTCGACCGCAGCGACCACCAGCCGGTAACCGGGGTCGGACACGCTCGGCATGCCCGCATCGGTGACCAGCACCACCCGACGACCGGCGAGCATGACCTCGACCAGCTCCGCGGTGCGCTGTCGCTCATTGCCCTCGAAGTACGACAGCACTCGGCTGGGAAGCTCGAGCCCGAGGCCAGCCGCGAGCCGCCACAGCCGCCGGGTGTCCTCGGCGGCTACCACATCGGCGGCAGCCAGCTCGGCGGCCAGCCGCGCCTGGGCGTCGGCCAGATTGCCGATGGGCGTGGCAGCCAGTACCAGCAGGCCAGCCGGGTCGGCGTCGGCGTCCGCGTCGGTGTCAGTCACGGCACCATGCTGGCGCACGGCCGGCGACAGGCGCGCAGACCGATCGACTGATGCAGCAGCGTCCGAATCGCCGCCAGATCACGAGCACTCCTGCGCCGGTCGGGGCCCCGGCGTCGATGCACCTACGATGCGGAGGTGACGGCGCCCCGGGCCACACCGGCGCCGGCGGCGTCGACCGCGCCGGACGACCAGCTCGGGTGCACACCCGGCGGTGCCCCGTTTCCGCTCGTCCCCGAGCGCTTCGCTTCGCTGGTCGCGGACTCTCCCCGCCTGGTCGGCTGGCTCGGCCCACTCGCCGT
>JALYQN010000503.1 GCA_030855835.1 Actinomycetota bacterium
GCCGCGCCCACCGCCGCCGCGCCCACCGCCACACCGGCCACCGCCCCACCCGCGGACGGCAGCGAGCCGGAGCCGGAGCCGGTGGACGACCTGCACCAGCTGCTGGCCAGCCGCCTCGGCGCCACCGTGATCGAGCAGCCCCAGCAGGACCCTGACTGACGGTGTCCGCCCGCTCGGCGCGCCTGACGACCACCGTGTCGCAGGGTCCCGCGGTGCCACGACACTAGGCTCGCTGCGGGAGCCCGCGGGTTCCGCCAGCGCCGGTCGAGCCGCCGGCATCCGTACCGCTCGAGGAGAGCACGTGTTCGAAGCCGGCCCCCCGGACATGTCCGCGCTACTGGCCCAGGCGGGCCAGCTGCAGCAGCAGCTGGTCGCGGCCCGCGCCCGGCTGGCCCAGCCCCAGGTGACCGGCTCGGCGGCGAGCGGCCTGGTCACCGCGACCGTGACCGGCACAGGCGAGCTGGTCTCGGTCGACATCCGGCCGGAAGCCTGCGACCCCGACGACGCCGAGACGCTGGGCGACATGGTGGTTGCCGCGGTTCGCGACGCCACCGAGCAGGCCGAGCGGCTCGCGGCCGAGCAGCTCGGCCCGTTCGCCGGCGGGTTGGAGGGGCTGGGGGGGCTGGGCGGGCTCCCCGGCACCGACACCCCGCCCCCCGCCTCCGGTGGCACCGCGTCGCCGGCGGGCTTCTGAGGCGACACCGCCGACCGTGTACGAAGGAATCGTCCAGGACCTGATCGACGAGCTCGGACGCCTGCCCGGTGTCGGTCCGAAGGGGGCCCAGCGAATCGCCTTCTACCTGCTCGACGCCGACCCGGTGGACGTGAAGCGGCTCGCGCAGGTGCTGACCGAGGTCAAGGACAAGGTCCGGTTCTGCTCGGTTTGCGGGAACGTGGCCGAGGACGAGCAGTGCCGGGTGTGCCGCGACCCACGCCGCGACCTGTCGGTGCTGTGCGTCGTGGAGGAGTCGAAGGACGTGGTGGCCATCGAGCGGACGCGGGAGTTCCGCGGTCGCTACCACGTGCTCGGGGGCGCGATCTCCCCGATCGACGGCATCGGCCCCGACCAGCTGCGGGTCCGCGAGCTGATGGGCCGGCTAGCCGACGGGCAGGTCAACGAGGTGATCCTCGCCACCGATCCCAACCTCGAGGGGGAGGCCACTGCGACGTACCTGTCCCGGATGCTGCGGCCCCTAGGCTTGCGCGTGACTCGGCTGGCGAGTGGACTGCCGGTGGGCGGTGACCTGGAGTACGCCGACGAGGTCACACTGGGACGGGCATTCGAAGGGAGGCGAAGTGTCGATGGCTGAGTCGATGGCTGACGAGTCCACGGTCGAGCGCGGCACCGAGGTCGACAGCGAGCTGGAAGACCTCGCCCAGGGTGTCGCCGACCAGGTGGCGAGCTTCCTGCTCGCCGTGCGCGAGCTCGCCCACCGCGGCCAGGCCGCGACCGCTGTCCCACTGCTGCTGCTCGAGGTCAGCCAGCTGCTGCTGGCCGGTGCCCGACTCGGCGTGATGACCGACCTCGTCCCCACCGACGAGTACGAGGCGGAGGCTGGTCCCGACCCCGACCTCGACCGCATCCGCGAGGAGCTGGCCGAGCTGCTTGGTCCTGCCGACGAGTATGTCGAGGTGTTCGACCCGTATGCGGAACCGCCGGAGCTGGTCCGCGGCCGGATTTCTGACGACGTGTCCGCGATCGCCGAGCGGCTGGCGCACGGTCTGGCGCACCACCGCGCCGGCCGGGTGGGCGAGGCGCTGTGGTGGTGGCAGTTCAGCTACGTGTCGTCCTGGGGGGCGGAGGCGAGCGGCGTGCTGCGCGCGCTGCAGGCGATCGTGGCGCACGACCGCTTCGACGAGGAGCGCCCGGCCACCATCGAGATGGAGTGGATCGCAGCCGCCGACGAGCTCGAGCCGACCATCGAGAGCTGAGGGGGCCGGCCGTGGGTCTGGTGGTCCAGAAGTACGGCGGCTCCTCGGTCGCCGACGCGATCGGCATCAAGCGGGTCGCCCAGCGGATAGCCGCGACCCGCAAGGCCGGCGACGACGTGGTGGTGGTGGTGTCGGCGATGGGTGACAGCACCGACGAGCTGCTCGACCTTGCCCACGAGGTGGCGCCGCTTCCGCCGGGACGCGAGCTGGACATGCTGCTGACCGCCGGTGAGCGGATCTCGATGGCCCTGCTGGCGATGGCGATCGGCAACCTCGGCCACGAGGCCCGGTCCTTCACCGGTTCGCAGGCCGGGGTGATCACCGACTCGGCGCACGGCAAAGCAAAGATCATCGAGGTCACCCCCGGCCGCATCGAGAAGGCGTTGTCGGAGGGCGCGATCGCGATCGTGGCCGGCTTCCAGGGGGTGAGCCAGGACGGCAAGGACATCACCACTTTGGGGCGGGGTGGCTCAGACACCACCGCGGTGGCCCTGGCCGCGGCACTCGGCGCGGATGTGTGCGAGATCTACACCGACGTCGACGGAGTGTTCACCGCCGACCCACGCATCGTGCCCACCGCCCGGCGGCTGGCACAGGTCTCGTCGGAGGAGATGTTGGAGATGGCCGCCTCCGGAGCCAAGATTCTGCATCTGCGCTGCGTCGAGTACGCCCGTCGCCACAACCTGCCTATCCACGTACGGTCGAGCTTCTCGACCAAGACCGGCACGTGGGTCACGGACAATCCGGACCAGATCTCAGGAGGCGCTGTGGAGCAGCCGATCATCGCCGGCGTGGCGCACGACCGCAGCGAGGCCAAGGTGACGGTGGTGGGCGTGCCCGACAAGGTCGGTGAGGCTGCGCGCATCTTCGACGCGCTGGCCGTGGCCCAGATCAACCTCGACATGATCGTGCAGAACATCTCCGCGGTCACGACCGGGCGTACCGACATCTCGTTCACCCTGCCGCGCTCCGACGGCCAGACCGCGATGACGGCGCTGGCCGGGCTGCGGGACGAAGTGGGATACAGCCAGCTGCTGTTCGACGACCGCATCGGCAAGGTGTCGCTGGTGGGGGCGGGCATGCGGACGCACCCAGGCGTGTCCGCGCGGTTCTTCACCGCCCTGGCCTCCGCCGGGGTGAACATCGAGATGATCTCGGCGTCCGAGATTCGCATCTCGGTGATCGTCGCCGAGGTACAGGTGGACGACGCCGTGGCCGCCGCGCACGCCGCATTCGAGCTCGACTCCGACGAGGTCGAGGCAGTCGTGTACGGAGGGACGGGACGATGAGCACCGACGGGTTGCGGGTCGGGATCGTCGGTGCCACCGGGCAGGTAGGCGCGGTGTTGCGGCGACTCGTCGCCGAGCGCGGCCTGCCGGTCTCGCAGCTGCGCTACTTCGCGTCGGCCCGCTCCGCCGGGTCGCTGCTGCAGTGGGAGCCGGGCGGCGGCGATCGTGCTGTGGACGTCGAGGTGGAGGACGCGGCGAGCGCGGATGTCACCGGCCTCGATGTGGCGCTGTTCTCCGCTGGTGCCACCACGTCCCGGGCTCAGGCCCCGCGCTTCGCCGAGGCGGGCGCCGTCGTCATCGACAATTCCTCGGCGTTCCGGCGCGACCCGGACATCCCGCTGGTCGTCAGCGAGGTCAACCCCGATGCGGTCGACCAGGCGCTCGCCCCGGGTGGGCGGCGCATCATCGCCAACCCGAACTGCACGACGATGGCGGCGATGCCGGTGCTCAAGCCGCTGCACGACGAGGCAGGGCTGGTGCGCCTTGTTGCGTCTACGTACCAGGCCGTCTCCGGCGGGGGCAGGGCCGGGGTGGACGAGCTGGACAAGCAGGTGCGACAGGTCGTCGATCGGGCGAGTGAGCTCACCCACGACGGCTCGGCGGTGCACTTCCCGGCTCCGGTGCTCTACGTCGCGCCGATCGCATTCAACGTGATCCCGCTGGCCGGCTCGTTGGTGGACGACGGCACCGACGAGACCGAGGAGGAGCAGAAGCTGCGCAATGAGTCCCGCAAGATCCTCGACATCCCCGACCTGCGGGTGTCGGGCACCTGCGTGCGGGTGCCGGTGTTCACCGGCCACTCGCTGTCGCTGACGGTCGAGTTCGAACGCCCGCTTCCGGTCGCGCGGGCGACCGAGCTGCTCGCGTCCGCTCCTGGCGTCGCCTTGTCTGATGTACCGACTCCGCTGCAGGCCGCCGGTCAGGACCCGTCGTACGTCGGTCGGATCCGGCGGGACGCCAGCCGCGACGACGAGCACGGGCTGGTGCTGTTCGTGAGCGGCGACAACCTGCGTAAGGGTGCCGCGCTCAACACCGTGCAGATCGCCGAGCTCGTCGCCACCCGCCTCTAGCTCCCAAGCGCGCCAGCAACCTCTCCCGTTCGTCGTACGGCTCGCACCCCCGCGTTGTAGCGTCCACCGCCGGCCGTGCGACGCGTGCTGCAGCGAGACCTCAGGGAGACCATGACTCAGCCTGCCGATGTCCGGAGCTCGAGAAGCCCCTTATCACTGTTCGGCATCTTGCTGGGAGCCATCGCCTTCGTCTTCGCGCCATTCCTCTTCGGCGGCGCCGGGATCGTGCTGGGAGCCGTTGGGGTGTCCCGCAACGAACGGTTCGGCTGGCTGGCCGTCGGCGTCTCCATGACTGGCCTTGTGCTGGGGACGGTCTTCGGTGTGGTGGTGTTCGTCAGCCCGAGTTGACGCTGACGCCGACGCCGGAAAGACGGATCGCGGTCAGGTCGGGCGGGTGAAGGCGGCGAAGGCGTCCAGCGAGTCCGGGTTCGCCAGCGCCCCCTTGGCGGCCGCGTCGTCGACGGCGGCACCGCGCAGGATCTTCTTCACCGGCACCTCGAGCTTCTTGCCAGACAAGGTGCGCGGCAGGTCCGGCACGGCGTGCACTGCGTCGGGCACGTGCCGCGGCGACAGCGAGGTCCGCAGCTCCCGGGCCACCTTTCGACGCAGGTCCTCGTCAAGCTTCACCCCGTCGGCCAGCACCACGAACAGCAGCAGCTCGCCGGCCCCACCCTCGGCGTCCTCGAGGTGCACCACCAGGCTGTCGGCGACCTGCGGCATCGCCTCGACGACCGAGTAGAACTCGGCTGTACCCAGCCGCACCCCGCCCCGGTTCAACGTCGCGTCGCTGCGCCCGGACAGTACGCACGACCCGTCCTCGGCGATCGTGATCCAGTCGCCGTGTCGCCACACGCCGGGGAAGTCCTCGAAGTACGCCGCCCGCAGCCGCGACCCGTCCTCGTCACCCCAGAACGCGACCGGCATGGACGGCATCGGCGCGGTGACGACGAGCTCGCCCTGTTCGCCGACCAGCGAGCGACCGGAGGAGTCGTACGCCTCGACGGCGCACCCCAGGCAGCGGCCGGCGATCCGCCCGGCGCGCACGGGCAGCAGGGGGGTGCCGCCGAGGAAGCCCGAGCAGACGTCGGTGCCACCGGAGAAGCTCGCCAGCAGCAGGTCGGAGCCGATCGCGTCGTACACCCATCGGAACCCCTCGGCCGGCAACGGGGCCCCCGTCGACCCGACCCCGCGGACCGCGGACAGGTCGGCCACCTCGCGCGGCACCAGCTCCTGCTTGCGGCAGGCCAGCAGGAACGGCGCGCTGGTGCCGAAGTAGGTGATGCCCGTGTCGTCGGCGATCCGCCACAGCGCGGACAGGTCCGGCCAGGCCGGGTTGCCGTCGAAGCACACCACGCTGGCACCCACCCCGAGCCCGGACACCAGGTAGTCCCACATCATCCAGCCGGTGGTGGAGAACCAGAAGAACCGGTCCGCCGGGCCGAGGTCCATGTGCAACCCCAGGGCCTTGAGGTGCTCCAGGGAGATGCCGCCGTGACCGTGCACGATCGGCTTGGGCAGCCCCGTCGTCCCCGACGAGTACAACACGTAGAGCGGGTGGTCGAACGGCACCCGTTCGTACGCTGCCTCGGCCGGGTCCGCGAGCAGGTCGGCCCAGCTGATGGCGTCTGCGGGCGGTCTCGCCTGCGCGTCGAGGTACGGCAGCTGCACGACGTGGCGCAGGCTGGGCAGCGCCGAGCGGATCGCGCCGACCTCACGGCTCCGGTCGACCGGCTTGTCTCCGTAGCGGTAACCGTCGATCGCGACCAGCACCACAGGCTCGATCTGGCTCCAGCGGTCGACCACGCTTCGGGTGCCGAACTCGGGTGCACACGACGAGAACACCGCCCCCAGGCTGGCCGTTGCCAACAGCAGCACCAGCGTCTCCGGCACATTGGGCAGGTACGCCGCCACCCGGTCGCCCCGGCCCACGCCGAGGCGGACCAGGCCGGCCCGGCAGCGCGCCACCTGGTCGCGGAGCTCGCTCGCGGTGAGGTCGTAGTCGTCGCGGCTCTGGCTGCGACCGAGGACCACGACGTCGTCGTCGGCCCGCCCGGGCAGCGCCAGCATCGTCTCGGCGTAGCTGAGCCGCAGGTCCGGGAACCACCGCGCGCCCGGCAGCTCCCGGCTCGTCAACACCACACCCGGGTCGCCGTCGTAGGCCACGGCGAAGAAGTCGAGTACCGAGCGCCAGAAGGTGTCGAGGTCGTCGACGGACCAGCGCCACAGGTCCTCGTAGGTGTCGAACCGCCGGCCGGTGTCTCGCTGGACATGGTCGAGGTAGGCACCGATGCGGGTGGTCGCGCGCACATCGGGCGGCGGCACCCACAGCAGGTCGGCCGTCTGGTCGTTCATGGCCCGCATACTGCCGCACGGCCACTTCGTCTCGGAGGGCTGCAACACCCCCTCCGCTGGGAGTGACACTTCTGCTGTGCTGTCCGGCGTGTCGCAGCAGATACGTCACTCTCAGCGGAGGGGGTGTGGTCGGGCTGACAGGATTTGAACCTGCGGCCTCTTCGTCCCGAACGAAGCGCGCTACCAAGCTGCGCCACAGCCCGTTCGCCGGCGCCCAGGTTAGCCCCTCGTACAGGCCCGCATCACCGGGCGACCAGTCTGAGCAGCGTGGCCTCCGGGCGGCAGGCGAACCGCACCGGTGCGTACGGCGAGGTCCCCAGTCCCGCGGAGACGTGCATCCACGCGGTCCGGCCGGCGGCACTGTGCCGGTGCAACCCCCGGCTGCGCGCGGCGTCCAGGTCGCAGTTGGTGACCAGGGCGCCCGCACCGGGCACTCGAAGCTGGCCGCCGTGAGTGTGCCCGGAGAGGGTCAACGGCCAGCCGTCGGCGGTGAAGCGGTCGAGGACCCGAAGGTACGGCGCATGGGTGACCGCGATCGCCACGTCGGCGCCAGGGTCGGGTGCCCCGCCGGTAGCACAGAGGTCGTCGTAGTCCAGGTGCGGGTCGTCGACGCCGGCGAACGAGGCAACCCGGTCGTCGATGTCCAGGCGACCGCGCCGATTGTCGAGGTCGACCCAGCCGCGCGCCGTGAGCCGCGCGACGAGGTCGCGCCAGGGCAGTCGCTCGCCGAGCTCGCGGCGCCGGCGTGCACCCGGCAGCAGGTAGCGGGCCGGGTTCTTGAGGATCGGGGCGTAGTAGTCGTTCGAGCCGAGCACGAACACACCCGGGACATCGAGCAGCTCGTCGAGCGTTTCGAGCACGGTCGCGACCGCGTCGCGATGCGCGAGGAAGTCACCGGTCACGACGACCAGATCGGGTCCCAGGTCGGCCAACGCGCGGACCCATCGTTGCTTGCGCTTCTGGGCGGGGGTCAGGTGCAGGTCGGACAGGTGCAGCACCGACAGCGGTCGCTGGCCGGCAGCCAGCACCGGTACGTCAACTGTGCGCAGGGTGAAGGCACGGGTCTCACCGACCGCGTACGCCAGCCCGGCCAATCCGACCACCGCCACGAGTCCGGCGCGGCGCGTGGCTCGACCGACGCCGTCAACGTGCGGGGCTGACATCGTCACAGGCTGTCAGACTCTGCCCATGGCCGAGCTCAAGGATCGCCTCCGCGCCGACCTGACCGCTGCGATGAAGGCCCGAGATGCCCTGCGCTCGTCCACGCTGCGGCTGGCGCTGACCGCTGTCGCCAACGCCGAGGTGTCCGGCAAACAGGCCCGGGAGCTCAGTGACGACGAGGTCACCACGGTGCTGGTGGCGCAAGCCAAACGGCGACGGGAGGCGGCCGAAGCCTTCGACGGTGCCGGGCGCATCGAGCAGGCGGCCAAGGAGCGAGCCGAGGCTGAGCTGCTCGCGGACTACCTACCGCAGCCGCTGTCCGATGAGGACCTGGTCGCACTGGTGACCGCGACCGTCGCCGAGGTGGCGGGCGCTGGCAGGGGGATGTCGGCTATGGGACAGGTGATGGGCAGGCTGAAGCCACAGGTCAGCGGTCGGGCAGACGGCGCCGCCGTCGCGGCTGAGGTGCGCCGTCAGCTCACCGGCTGACCAGCTGGTGCGGCGAGGATTCCTCAGACCAGGGTCGAGTCCGCCGCCGCTTCAGACATCAGTCCAGGCCGGGTTGGCCTGTCCCGCGTGGACCGTTGCCGGGCGGGTCACCGGGCGGGTCACCCGGTGGGCCCTCACCGTCACCCGGGTCGTCGGGCGTCTCCGGTGGCTGGGTGGTCTCCGGTGGCTGGGTGGTCTCCGGCGGCTGGGTGGTCTGCGGCGGCTGGGTGGTCTGCGGCGGCTGAGTCGTCGTGGGGGGCACGTACGGCGTGCCGTCGGAGATGTAGAGCAGGACCTGCTGACCCGACACCGCTTCGGAGCCCGAGGTGGGGGAGGTGTACGCGACGGTCTGGTACGGGTAGCTCGAGTCGACCGTAGAGCTGACGACCGGCATGAGTCCTTCGTCGCGCAGGCGCTCGGACGCCTCGGGGACGCTGAGACCGCCCAACGCCGGCACGGTCACCGCGGCACCACCGATCTCGGAGTCGTCGAGCGGGTGGAAGTCCCGGTCGGGCAGCCACTGTTGGACCACCCCCATCGCCTGCTTCCACATCGGCCCGGCCAGGGTGGAGCCGAAGACGACATCGAACGACAGCTCGCTGCCGCCGACCGTCTTGCCGACCAGCGGCAGCGGTTGGCCGAGCCGGTTGGCGCCGGCGATCATCGCCGCAGTTGACAGGTTCGGGGTGTAGCCGGCGTACCAGACCGCCTTGCTGTCCTGCGTGGTGCCGGTCTTGGCCGCCGATGCCTGTGCGAGGTCGAGGTCGTTGGAGTAGCCGAAGCCACCCGGCTCCTGCACCCCGCGCAGGATGTCGTTGACGGCGTCGCCGACCGCCGGGCGGAACAGCCGCTTGCAGTCGGTGGTCGGGAACTCGACCTGCTCGCCGGCCCGGTCCTCGATCGAGGCGACCGGCGTGGGGAAGCAGTACTTGCCGCGGGCCGCGAAGGTGGCGTACACCGATGCCAGCGTCATCGGGTCGACGTCGGTCACGCCGAGGGTGAACGGTGGCACCTCTTGCTGGTCCAGGACTTCCACGCCCATCTGGCGGGCGAGGGTGACCGGCGGGCACACCCCGGTGAGCCGTTCGAGCTGCGCGAAGTAGGTGTTCACCGACAGCTGGGTGCCCTCGTACATGTCGAAGTAGCCGGACGAGGTCGAGTTGGAGGGCGTCCACGCCTCTGCGTTGTAGCCCTCGCAGGTCTTCACCGAGCCGGCTGCGATCGTGATGGACGAGGGCGAGGTGAAGCTGGTGTTCAGCGGCAGCCCCTGCTTGAGCGCGGCAGCCAGCACGAACGCCTTGAACGTCGATCCGCCGGAGAAGCCCCGCGCACCGCCGAAGTCTTCCGGCACCAGGTAGTTGAGGTAGGTCTCGCCCTGGCCGACGTCGTCACCCATCGGCCGCGACTGCGCGAGCGCACGCACCTCGCCGGTTCCCGGCTCCACCATCGCCAGCCCGCCGATGGCCAGGTCGGTAGGGTCGACCCGCTGGCTGACGGCCGCGTCCGCCGCCCGCTGCATACGCAGGTCGAGGGTGGTGCGAATGGTCAACCCACCGGTCAGCAGCCGGCTCTCCCTGCTGGCCCTGGTCGGCCCCAAGGCGTCGGAGGCGAGCAGGTAGCTGCGCACGTAGTCGCAGAAGAAGGGGGCCACGGTGTCGACGCACCCGTTGGCCGTCTGGGTGAGGTCGAGGCGCAGCGGCGCACGGATCGCCTTGCGCGCGGCCTTGTCCGTGGCGACGCCCAGCTCGGCCATCCGGCGCAGCACGACATCGCGTCGGTCCCGGGCGACCTTGATGTTCTCGGTGGGGTCGTAGGCAGAGGGGTTCTGCAGGAGGCCGGCGAGAGTCGCGGCCTGATCGAGATCGAGGTCGCTCGCATCCACGGAGAAGTAGTGCCGGGCCGCTGACGCGATGCCGTACGCCCGGTCGCCGAAGTAGGCGATGTTCAGGTAGTTCTCGAGGATCTCGTTCTTGGTGTGGTCCTGCTCGTAGGCCATTGCGTACTGCAGCTCCTGGAGCTTGCGGGCCACGGTCTGCTCGATGGCCGACTGGTACTCCGCCTTGGTGTCGGCCCGGGCGATGAGGATCTGCTTGACCAGCTGCTGGGTGAGACTGGAGCCACCCTGGATCGGTTCACCGAGGATGTTGTTGGCCAGCGCCCGCACCGTGCCCTGGATGTCCAGAGCTCCGTGCTCGTAGAAGCGGGAGTCCTCGATGGCCAGGGTGGCCCGTTTCATCACCGGCGCGACCTTCTCCAGCGGGACGTCGACTCGGTCCTCGTCGTAGAAGTACGCGATCGGGCGGCCGGTGGAGTCGAGCACGGTGGTGCGCTCCGCGATCGGCACCTCGTCCAGCTCGGCGGGCAGATCCTCGATGCCGTTGGCGACGTTGCGGGCGGCCACGCCGGTGAGCCCGGCGAGGGGCAGGACCAGTCCGGCTACCAGCACGCCGGCCAGCGCGCTGACCAGGACGAGTCCGCCGAGGCGGCGCAGGGCGTCAGTGACGGCGCTCAGTCGTGGGGCGGGCATGGCCTCCAGGGTACGGCAGCGCGGGGCCACCACCCTGTCTCGGCCCGCCTCCTCACTTCGATCCGGGCTGCCGACTGGCACTGGCAGCGGTGGTGGTCGGGCCATGCGCTCTGGCCCCAACTGGCTATGGCGATCGAGCCGTTCGGCCCTCACCGGTCACGGGCCGCTCTCCGTACCGTAGGTGGCGGACCAGCAGGTGCGTGACACATGCGGCGGCGGGCCGGGCATGTACCGCGACAACGGATCACAAACGTGGGGGAGTCACTGCAATGGCATGGATCGAGGACTGGGCGGCCGTAGGGGCCTGCGGGGACAGCCGGCCGGACGAGCTCTTCGTGCGTGGCGCAGAGCAGCACCGGGCCAAGCAGGTGTGCACGGGGTGCCCAGTGCGCACCGAGTGCCTGGCCGAGGCCCTCGACCACCACATCGAGTGGGGGGTCTGGGGTGGCATGACCGAGCGCGAGCGCCGGGCGCTGCTGCGCCGCCGGCCCAACGTGCAGTCGTGGCGCCGCTTGCTCGAGGTGGCCCAGGCCGAGCACCTGCGCACCGCCGGGACCGGCGAGGCAGCGGTCGCGGTCTGACCACACCGATATCGAGCCGGGGCCGTGCCGGCGACGCCCATGGCTTGAGCTGTCGTGTTCAGGTCGAGGCGAGCAGCCCGCCGATCCGTCGCAGGCCGTCGAGGTCGTGCACGTCTCCGGCAAGCGCGGTCACGGCCACAATGGGCACCTCGGGGTGCTCGTGCGTGAGCCGGGCGCGCAACCGCTGCTGACGGTGCCTTACCCGGGACAGGTCGGCATGCAGGTGCAGCAGCCCACTCACTGCTGTCATGTCCCGGTTGCCACCCCGGATCTTGCGCCGATCGCCTGCGTGCCGGTCCGCCAGCCGCTGGGCGGCCTGCTCGGCGAGCACCGCCCCCAGGCCGACCTCGTCGTCGGCCAGCACCCGGTTGACAACCAACCCTGCCAGCGGCATGTGCTCGGCGGCCAGGCGCTCGATGAAGAAGGTGGCCTCGTGCAGGGCGTCCGGCTCGGGGGTGGCGATGACCACGAACGCGGTGCCGGGGGCCTGTAATAGCCCGTACGTGTGCTCGGCGCGCTGCCGGAAGCCACCGAATAGCGTGTCGAAGGCGGCGATGAACGTCTGTACGTCCCGGAGGACCTGTGCACCGAGGACCTTGTTCAGCGCCGCCGTCACCACCCCCACACCGAACGACAGCAGTCGCGCCGGTCCCCTGGCCGGAGCGAGCAGCAGCTTGATCAGCCTGCCGTCGAGCAGCGAGGACAGGTGCTCCGGCGCGTCCAGGAAGTCCAGCGCGGAGCGTGACGGCGGGGTGTCGACGATGATCAGGTCCCAGCGCCCGTCGGCAGCGGCGCGTGCGTGCAGCTGGCCGAGCTTCTCCATCGCCATGTACTCCTGCGTGCCGGCGAACGAGCTGGACAGGGCCACATAGAACGGGTTGGCCAGGATCTGGCGCGCTTTTGCGGGGCTGGCGTGCGCTTCGACGACCTCGTCGAAGGTCCGCTTCATGTCCAGCATCATGGCGTCGAGGCGGCCGGTCGCGGTGGGGCCGGCGCGGGTCCCCGGCACCGGACGAGGCGTGTTGTCGAGCTCGCTGAGTCCGAGGGACTGGGCCAGGCGGCGGGCCGGGTCGATCGTGAGCACCACCACTGATCTGCCGCGCTCGGCCGCGCGAAGGCCGAGGGCAGCGGCGGTGGTGGTCTTGCCGACGCCGCCCGAGCCGCAGCAGACCACGATGCGGGTGGAGGGGTCGTCGAGCAGGGCATCGACGTCGAAGGCAGGGTGGCCGGCCACCGAACGGTCGTACCGGCTGCCCCTTGGGGGGGTGGGGGTGTGGCCGCGCCGGGACCCCCGGCCCGAGGAGGCGCGCGCACCCGATGGCGAGCCGGTCATGCCAGCTGCTGCGCGCGCATCATCGCGGCCAGGTCGTACAGACCGCCGAGGTCGATGCCCTCGCTGAGCGTTGGCAGCCGATAGATCGGGCGGTCGAGGTCCTCGACCTGTCCCAGCAGTCGCTCCTCCAGCTCCAGCCGCTCGATGTGCTCGGCCGCCTCGCCCAGCAGCGCCGCGGCGACGGCCGCGGGCGCGGGGTCGTCGATACCCGCGGCAGTGAGGCCCGCCACCAGGTCGGTCGGTGCGAGGCTGGTCGCGGCCACCGCCTTGCGGGTGGTGGCGTCAAGCGGTGAGCCGTGCGCCTGGTTGACCACCACCCCTCCCAGCGGCAGGTCGACCGCGGCCAGATCCCGGATGGCGTCTGCGGTCTCCTGGACCGGCATGTCCTCGAGCAGCGTGACCAGGTGCACCGCGGTGCCGCGCGAGCGCAGCACTTGCATGATCGCGTCGGCCTGGTGGCGGATGGGTCCGACCCGGGCGAGTCCCGCGACTTCGGCATTGACGTTGAGGAAGCTGACGATCCGACCGGTCGGCGGCGCGTCGAGCACTATCGCGTCGTACGCGCGATGGCCGCTGCGGTCGCGGCGACCGTGCGCCTCGTAGACCTTGCCGGTGAGCAGTACATCGCGCAGACCGGGGGCGATGGTGGTGGCGAAGTCGACCACCCCGAAGCGGTCGAGGATCCGGCCGGCGCGGCCGAGGTGGTAGTACATCTCGAGGTAGTCCAGCAGCGCGCCCTCGGCGTCGATCGCCAGCGCGTAGACCTCGCCGTCGCCGGGTGCGACCGCGATCGCGCACTCCTGGTACGGCAGCGGGTCGAGGTCGAAGAGCCGGGCGATGCCCTGGCGCCGCTCGGTCTCGCACAGCAGCACCCGCTGGCCGCCGGTGGCCAACGCAAGGGCGAGCGCGGCGGCCACAGTGGTCTTGCCGGTACCCCCCTTGCCCGTCACGACGTGCAGGCGCACCCGCGGCCAGTCGCTCACCCGGCGAGCCTACGCGCGCCCGCGCCTTCGCCGGCTGGCCTGCGGACCTGTCGCTGGCCGGCCATATGTGGGCTTGCCACTCGTGGGCGCGGTCAGTGGACGGTTCGCGGGGTGAGCGCGGCGAGCACGGTCGGCCAGGTGGGCGACAGCGGGTCGATCAGGGCGAAATGCTCGACACCCGGCAGAGCGGGTACGTCCAGGTGGGGTACGTCGGCGGCCAGGTCGGTGCTGTGTGCGACCGGCACCTGGAGGTCGTCGTCGCCGTGCAGCACCACCGTCGGGCAGCCGGGGCAGCGCTCGCCCGCCCGCAGCCGGGCCGCCACGTCCGCCTCCGCCGAGTGCTCCGCAGCCTCGGGTCCCCCACCGAGC
>JALYQN010000474.1 GCA_030855835.1 Actinomycetota bacterium
GACTTACCACCGGGCTTGCAGCCCTTGCCATGCTGGCGCTAGCGGCCTGTGGGGGAGGCGACTCAGGCGACGACAACTCCATCACCGTATGGACGACCGACACGCTGCCGGACCGGGTCGCGGCGACCGAGGCGATCATCAAGAAGTTCACGGCGGAGACCGGGATCGAGGTCGAGCTGGTCGGGGTCGCGGAGGACCAGTTCACCCAGACCCTGACCTCGGCGGCGGCTGCCGGGGATCTGCCTGACGTCATCGGGTCGCTGTCGCTGGCATCGGTGCGCACGCTCGCGGCCAACGACCTGCTGGACACCGAGGCGGCTGCAGCGGTCGTCGAGTCGCTCGGTGAAGACACTTTCTCGGAGACTGCGCTGTCGCTGACCAGCGACGGCGACACGCAGCTGTCGGTTCCCAGCGAGAGCTGGGCGCAGCTGCTGGTCTACCGCGCCGACCTGTTCGAGCAGGCGGGCCTGGAGCCACCGGAGACCTACGACGAGATCACCGCGGCCGCGGAAGAGCTCGACAGCGGCGGGGTGTCCGGTTTCGTCGGTCCGACGGCGCCCGGTGACTCGTTCACGCAACAGACTTTCGAGCACATCGCACTTGCCAATGGATGTGAGCTCGTCGACGAGGCTGGCGAGGTGGTCCTGGACAGCCCGGAGTGCGTAGCCGCGTTCGACTTCTACGGCAACCTGGTCACCAACTACTCCGTCCCCGGGGCGCAGGATGTGGACACCGTCCGAGCGCAGTACTTCGCTGGGAAGGCTGCAATGATCGTCTGGTCGACGTTCATTCTCGACGAGATGGCGGCGCTGCGCGACGATGCCCTGCCGAGCTGTCCGCAGTGCAAGCAGAACCCGACCTTCCTCGCCGAGAACAGTGGCTTCGTCACCGCCCTACAGGGTCCGGACGGCGAGGAGCCTGCCCAGTTCGGCGAGGTCACCTCGTGGGCGATTCCGACCGGGGATGCCGTCGACTCGGCGCAGCAGTTCGTTGAGTACCTGATGGAGCCCGGTTACGAGGACTGGATTGCGATCGCCCCAGAGGGCAAGTTCCCGGTCCGTGACGGGACCGCTGAGGATCCGCAGGCGTACGTGGACACCTGGGCGTCACTGCCGGTGGGTGTCGACCGCAAGGCGCCGCTGGCCGAGTTCTACCCCCCCGAGGTCCTCGACGTGCTCCGTACCGGCCCTGACGATTTCGACCGCTGGGGGATCGCGCAGGGTCAGGGAGACCTGGTCGGCGCGATCCTCGGTGAGCTGCCGGTCCCGCAGGCGGTGGCTGCCCTGGCCAGCGGTGAGGTCGATGCACAGACCGCCGCCGAGGACGCGGCCACCAGCGTGAGGTCGATCCAGGAATCCCTGTCGTGACTGACAGGGGGTCGCTCAAGCGCAGCGACGCCCGCGCCGGGCTGGCGCTGATCTCGCCCACGCTGATCATCGTCGTGTTCATGGTGGTCCTGCCGATCCTGTGGACCGTCGTGCTCGCGTTCCAGCCGTTGTCGCTGCTCACCTTGGCTGCCAGCGGGCTGTTCGGGACCGACTTCACGCTGGACAACTTCGAGACCGTGGTGACCGAGCCCGGCTTCGTCGGCTCGCTGGCGACGACACTTGTCTACTCAGTGCTCGGCAGCGCCTCCGCGATCGGTGTCGGGCTGGTCGCGGCGCTCACGGTGCGCAGACCGTTCCGCGGGCGAACCCTGGTTCGGGCTGCGATGCTCCTGCCGTACGTCGCCCCGGTCGTGGCGGCGACGTTCGTGTGGCGGACGATGCTCGATCCCCAGTTCGGTTTCGTGAACCACTGGGGCTTGCGAGTGCTGGGTTGGGACGAGCCCATCGCGTTCTTCACCCAGCAGAGCAGCGAGGTCACGCTGCTAGGCCTCGACGTCAGCCTGCCGACGGCACTGTTGTCGGTGATCGCCTTCGAGGCGTGGCGCTCGTTCCCGTTCGCGTTCCTGTTCCTGATGGCGCGCCTGCAGGCGGTCCCGGCGAGTCTGGAGGAGGCGGCGCGGGTCGACGGTGCTACCCCGACGCAGCGCTTCCGCTATGTGCTGCTGCCCCAGCTACTGCCAACTATCGCGGTGCTGTCGATTCTGCGGTTCATCTGGACGTTCAACAGCTTTGACGACATCTACCTGCTCACCGGCGGTGGAGCGGGGACCGAGGTGGTCAGCGTGCGCGTGTACGACTTCCTCACCGCGCGGGGGGATATCGGACTCGCCTCGGCGCAGGCCCTCGTCCTGGCCGCCATCCTCGCCGTGCTCGTGGGCGTCTACCTTCGCCGGTTCGCCCCGCAGGAGGAGAAGACGTGACGGCGACCGACGTACGAGAGCGGCTACGCGACGAGCGGTCCCGAAGGCCGCCGGCAAACCCGAAGTGGACCCGCGACTCGGTGGAGAACCGGGTCCTCGGCATGCTGCGTTGGGTCCTCATCGCCGGCTTCCTCCTGGTGACACTTTTCCCCTTCTACTACATGGGGTTGCTCTCGGTGCGGTCGTTGGACGCGGTCATCCAGGACCCGGGCGCGCTGTGGGTCTCCCTTTCGGAGGTGGAGCTCGACACCTACAGCAGCGTGCTCACCTCGGAGGAGTCCGGGGGTCAGGGATTCCTCGATTTCATGCGCAACAGCGCGCTGGTCGCATTCGGCACCGTCCTGCTGACCCTGCTGGTCGCACTTCCCGGTGCCTACGCGGTGAGCCGGCTCGAGTTCTTCGGTCGGCGGCAGATCAGTGTGCTCTTTCTGGCCGTGTACCTGTTCCCGAGCATCCTGCTCGCGGTGCCCTTGTTCGTGTTCTTCACCAAGGTCGGCCTGCGGGGCTCGTTGGTCGGACTCCTGATCGTGTACGTCTCGCAGATCGTTGCGGTGTCGATCTACATGCTGCGCAACTACTTCGACACGATTCCGGAGAGCCTGGAAGAGTCCGCCGCCCTGGACGGCTGCAGCCGACTTGGGGTCATGTGGCGGATCAGCCTGCCGTTGGCGATGCCGGCCATCGTCGCCAACGGGCTGTTCGTGTTCATGATCGCGTGGAACGAGTTCCTCTTCGCGCTGCTGTTCCTTGTCGAGGAGCGTGAGCAGTGGACGGTGTCACTGGGGCTTTCCCAGCTTGCGGGCAGCATCGAGATCCCGACCACCGTGCTGATGGCTGGCTCGGTCATCTTGACCGTCCCGATCATCGTGATCTTCTTCGCCAGCGAGCGGCTGCTCACCGAGGGGCTCACGGCGGGAGCGGAGAAGGGCTGAGCGCCACCGACCCGTAGCCGTCGCCATGCTTCGCCAGACGGTGACGGCTGGGGGCGGCGATGCTGGCAGGGTGGTCCGATGGGTGTCGCGGCCGAGCAGCAGGACGTCCCCGTCGCGGGCGGGTCGTTGCGCGTGGCCCGGTGGGGCGGCACCGGGCCGACGGTGCTGGCCGTGCACGGCATCACCGCTACACACATGGCCTGGGTGGCGGTGGCCGGACACTCGACCGACCTCACGCTGCTCGCGCCAGACCTGCGGGGGCGAGGCCGCAGCGCACAGCTGCCCGGCCCGTACGGCATCGCGGCGCACGTGGCGGACCTCGTCGCGCTGCTCGACCTGGTGGGGTGCGAGCGGGCTGTCGTCGTCGGGCACTCGATGGGCGGGTTC
>JALYQN010000050.1 GCA_030855835.1 Actinomycetota bacterium
GCGGCCGAGTGCCTGGCCCGCCTCGGGTCCGAGCCCGGTCACCACGTTGAGGACGCCGTCGGGCAGCCCGGCCTCCGATGCCAGCCGAGCCAGCAGCAGCGCTGACAACGGCGACTGCTCGGCCGGCTTGAGCACCACGCTGTTGCCGAAGGCAAGCGCGGGTGCGAGCTTCCAGCTGGTGATGATGAGCGGGTAGTTCCAGGGCACCACCGCCCCCACCACGCCGAGTGGCTCGCGGGTGACGGTCACCAGAGCGCGGGGACCGCTGGGTGCCACCTCGTCGTAGATCTTGTCCAGGGCCTCGGCGTACCACCGGATGCAACCGGCGGCGGCGGTCACGTCGACGCGGACGGACTCCTTGATCGGCTTGCCCATGTCCAGCGTCTCGAGCAGCGCGAGCTCTTCGGCGTGCTCGCTGATCAGGTCGGCCCACCGGGTCAGCACTCGCTTGCGTGAGCGAGGCGGCCGGTCGCGCCAGCCACCATCGTCGAACGCGGTACGTGCCGCGCGCACGGCACGGTCGACGTCGGCCGCGTCGCCGCGCGCCACCGTGGCGACAACGCTGCCGTCGCGTGGGGTGCGGGACTCGAACGTTGCCCCCGACGCCGCGTCAGCATGCGTGCCGCCGATGAACAGCCGGCTCTCCGGCTGCAGAGCCGTTGCCGCCTGCACCCAGTCCTCGTGGCTGCGGCGGGCCAACTGGGCGGTCACGTCAGTCGCCACCGGTCGATCTCCTCCTCGTCCAGCCGCACCCCGAGGCCCGGGGCGTCCGGCAGGCTGACCCAGCCGTCTGGATCGACCCGGGTCGGCTCGGCCAGCATGAAGTCCCGCCGCCGCGGCGTCCAACCGGGTGGGTCGTACGGCAGCTCGAAGAACGGCCCGCCGCCGATGCCCGCGGCCAGGTGCAGGTTGGCCAGCACCCCGATGCCGTTGGTCCAGGTGTGCGGAGTGAACTGGCGGTGCCGGCGGCGGGCGAGCTCGGCGAACGTACGACAACCGCCGATCCCGAGCGACAGCATGCAGTCCATCTGGTACACGTCGAGCGCGTCGCGCTCCAGCAGGGCCAAGGCGTCCTCGAACGTAGCGAGCATCTCGCCACCGCTGACGAGCAGCCTGGTCGAACGGCGCAGCTGCGCCAGGCCGGCGACGTCGGCATAAGGCAGCGGTTCCTCGACCCAGACCACACCCAGCTCCTCGAGCCGCGCGACGGTGCGCGCGACCGCCTTGACGTCGAGTGCCGGCTCGACGTCGCCGGCCATCCGCCACGACTGGTTGAGGTCCACGAGCACGGCGAAGTCGTCGCCGAGGGCTTCGCGGACCCCGCGTACGGCGGACACCCCGCCGTCGAGGTCGGCGCGGGCGATCCGGATCTTCATGGCGCGGAACCCCTCCGCCGCCGCCTGGTGGGCCGACTCGATGCGCTGCTGTGACGTCGCGAGCTGGCCAGTGGAGGCGTACGCCGGCAATCGGGTGGCGGTGCCTCCGAGCAGGGTGGCGACCGGCAGCCCGGCCACCTGGCCGGCGATGTCCCACAGCGCCGCCTCGAGCGGCCAGAACCGGCCGGCGTGGAAGTTGACGGTCTCGATCACCCGTGCCTGGCGGGCCAGCTGTAGCGGGTCGGTGCCGACGAACAAGTGCTCGAACGCCTCGAACCCAGCCATCGTGTCGCCGGATCCGACCCCGACCACGCCGTCGTCGGTCTCGACGCGCACCACGGTGACGTCGAAGTGCCTGCGCGGTTCCGGGTCCCAGGCGGCGTGGAACGGCGGGTCAAGTGGGTAGCGCAGCCGGTCCAGCCGGACCGCGGTTATCTTCACTCACCGGACCCTACGGCGGTGTCCCAGGCGGCCGGGATGCTGAGCCAGTCGGTGGGCCACTCCCCGGTCGTGCGTTCGAACGCGCGCACCCCACCGCGGTCGATCAGTGCCTTGACGACGGCGAAGACCGGACCCTGCCCGCCACGCCGCTGGCCAGACCCGCCGGTCGGTGGACGAGCTCTGCCGTCCTTCTCACCGCGCTCGCCTCCACATCGGGACCCCCACCACGAGGACGACCCCGGCCACGCCCGCCGCCACCGCCAGCCCTGGCCGGCTCGCCACCATCTGCTTGGTCTGCTCGGTGGCGCGAAGCGCCTGGGTGCGCGGGCTGAGCTCGACTGCGAGGGCGTCGACGGTGCCGCGCAGCTGCTCACGCGTGCGGTCGATCTCCCGCTTGATCGAGTCGGCCTCGGGGTTGGGAGTGGTCGTCACCGATCCAACCTGCACGAGGTGCGGAACACCGGCAACCTGGGCGCATGGCGACGACTCGAACCCGCGGCGGTCCCACACCCGGTGCGGAGGCGGACAAGCCCCGCGCGATCCCGGCGCGCGGCTGGTTCGCCGTGCTGCGCCGGACGCTGCGGGAGATCGGCCGCGACCACCTCACCCTGCTGGCCGGCGGGGTGGCATACGCCTGGTTCCTGGCCTTGTTCCCCGGCCTCATCGCTGCGGTGATGACGTACGGCCTGGTCACCGACCCCGCGCAGGTCGGGCAGCAGATCGACGAGCTGTCGACCGGGCTCCCGGCCGATGCGCAGTCGCTGCTGACCGACCAGCTGCGCAGCATCGCATCGGGCTCCGAGCAAGGACTGGGCATCGCCCTGGCGGTCAGCATCGCGCTCGCGCTGTGGAGCGCCTCGGCGGGTGTCGCCGGCCTCGTCGAGGCGGTCAACATCGCCTACGACGAGGACGAGACCCGCGGGTTCCTCCGCAAGCGCGCACTCGCCCTGCTGCTCACGCTCGGCTTCCTGGTCTTCCTTGCGGCCGCCATCGGGTTGGTCGCGGTGGTGCCGGTGGTGCTGGCCGAGGTGGGTCTCGGGCCGGTGGCTGAGGTGGCCGTCCAGGTGGTGCGGTGGGGCGGCCTCGTGCTGCTGGCGATGGTGGCGCTTGGGATGGTCTACCGGCTCGGGCCCGATCGGAGTGCACCGAAGGTTCGGTGGGTGAGCACCGGCGCCGTCACCGCGACCCTGCTGTGGGTTGCGGCCTCGGTTGGCTTCTCGTTCTACGTCGACAACTTCGGCAGCTACGGCGAGACGTACGGCAGCCTGGCGGGGGTGGTCGTGCTGCTGCTGTGGTTGTGGATCACCGCGCTGGTCGTGCTGATCGGCGCCGAGCTGAACGGGGAGAGCGAGGCGCAGACCGCCCGCGACACCACCGTCGGCCCCTCGCAGCCGGTGGGGGAGCGGGGAGCGGTCAAGGCCGACACCCCGCCACCCCCCTGAACGGCGCGGCGGGACGTCATCGCGCTGCCGTCCTATTGCCGGCGAGTCGGACCACGTCGGTCGTACCACTGCGTGAGCTGCCGATAACCCTCGTCGAGTCTGACCTGCGGCGTCCAGCCGAGCACCAGCCTGGTGTGCCGCTGGTCGAACCAGTGCGCCGTGCTGAGCTGTTCGACGAGGAAAGGCGTCAACGGTGGGGTGTCTCGTCGGTCCAGCAGCTCCCACGCCCGCTCGATGACCGTGGCCGCGGCCACGGCGGACCAGACGGGCACCCGCCCGCGCGGACCTGGCACGCCGGCGGCGCGGCACATGGCGGACAGGATGTCGCAGACCGGACGTGGCTCACCGTTGGACACCACCAGGGCCTCGCCGTGTCCATCGGCGTGCACCGCGGCGAGCAGAGCGGCGACCGCGTTGTCCACGTAAGTCGTGTCGATGAGCGCCGCGCCGGAGCCGATGACCGCCAGCCGCCCCGCTCGAGCCCTGGACACGATCCGGTCGACGAGCTGGGTGTCGCCCGGTCCCCACACCAGGTGCGGTCGGATGCACAGCACCCTGAGCTCTGCTGAGTCGGCGGCCAGCGCGTCGAGCTCCGCGAGCGCCTTAGACCGGGCGTAGTGCCCGCGAGCCCGTTCCGGGTCCGCCGGCTCGGCGCCGACCCCGACCAGCGGTCGCCCGGCGTGTGCGACTGAGGGCGTCGACACGTGCACCAGGCGCCCGACCCCGGCTGAACGGCACGCCGCCACGACGGTACGGGTGCCGTCGACGTTGGCCCGGCTGTACTCCGACCACGGCCCCACGACGTCGACCTTGGCGGCCAGATGTATGACCGCGTCCTGCCCGGCGACCGCACGGCGTACGGG
>JALYQN010000073.1 GCA_030855835.1 Actinomycetota bacterium
ATCGAGGGGGTGGAGCGTCAGTCGCAGCTCGACCGCCTGAGGCAGATGGGCCACCACAACATCTACGCTCAGGGTTTCCTGCTGGGCCGGCCGATGACGCTGCCCGAAGCCATGGCCCTGCCTACGAAGCGATCTGACCAACAGGCCAGGCGACTCCCTCAGCCACACAACCGGGTCAACGGCCGCGACGAGCCCGAACACCCCGAGACCACCAGTGCGTCCACCGCAGCGGGTCCACTTCAGTCGTCGGCACGGCCGCAGCCTGGTCGACCCCGCCAGCATGAACAGGCGCCTGTCGTCCCCGACACACCGCAGCGCGAAGCACCACCGGCCTAGCCTGGACCCCGAAGCGACGAGGGCCTCGACCAGTGCGGGTCCCGGTCGTAGTGTGTGTGCAGCCCCCGGACCCCGGCAGCCCGTCCGCTATAGCGACCAGCGCCAAGGGGAGCACCCGCGATGACACCATCCCCGTTGACACCGTCATTGTCTGCCGACGCGTCCGCTGTGAGATCCGTGCCGGCACCGGCACCGCCCTGGGGGGATAGCGAAGCTCGCGCGTCCTGTGGCCCGGCCCACGGTCAGAGCTGGGGAGTGCACGGCGACGGGTCGCCAGCCGCGGTGGTGGACCTGGACGCTGGGGTCGGTCGGGTGCGCTGCCGGTTGGTGCGCCAGCCGCCTACCAGGTCGCCGGCCCGAGATCACCTGGGCGACTACCTGTACGTGCTGGTGCAGCATGACCTGGACCTCGAGCGGTGACCAGGGCGGTGACCGGGGACGACCGGTACGGGTCGGCCGCCAGTGTGCAGCTGCTCCTGGCCCGCGAACCGGTGTCCATGGATGAGTCGAGCACGCTGGTTGGTGGGCTGGAACGGGTGTGCGGCGCCGCGGTGCACGCCCTGTCCGCGAGCGGTGCCGGGGTCAGCGTGATGAGCGAGGATGGCCCGCTGGGGGTGGCCGCGGCCTTTGACGCGACGAGCCGGTCGTTGGAGGAGATGCAGTTCGTGGTCGGGGAGGGGCCGTGCATGGACGCGTTCGCGTTCCGACGGCCGTGCCTGCAGCCGGACCTGGACGATGACCTGCGGGGTCGTTGGCCCGGCTACACCGCCGGGGCGCTCGAGCAGGGCACGCGAGCGGTGTTCGCGTTTCCGCTCCAGGTCGGCGGTGCCCGGCTCGGCGTGATGGCCATCTACCGTGACTTCCCGGGCTCGCTGCGACCCGACCACCTCGCGTTGGCGCTGGGCTTCGCGGAGGCCGCCGTCACGATGCTGCTGGACGGCCAGCAGCAGGCCCGCACGGACGAGGTAGCAGGCGGGCTGAGCGAGGCGCTCGAGTACCGCTCTGGGGTGTACCACGCCCAGGGAATGGTGATGATCCAGCTGCGGGTCAGCCTGGCCGAGGCGATGGTACGGCTGCGGGCACACGCCTTCGCCGAGGACCGCCGCCTGGCCGAGGTCGCCCGGGAGGTGGTCACTGGAGAGCTGTGCCTCACTACGAATGGTGCGTGACCTGATGTGACCATACGATGACGGAACGCGGCTTTCGAGTAGGTAGAGGAGTGAGCAGCATGACCACGATTCCCGCCGAACGTCTTGCGGACGTCTTCGTGCAGGTCGCCGACACGCTGGTCGACGAGTTCGACCTGATCGAGTTCCTGCAGATGCTGACCAGCCGGACCGCCGAGCTGGCAGATGCCGCCGCGGCTGGTCTGCTGCTGGCCGACCAGCAGGGCAACCTGCAGTTCATGGCCGCCTCGGACGAGGGGGCCAAGATGCTGGAGCTGTTCCAGGTGCAGGTCCACGAGGGGCCGTACCAGGACTGCTTCCGCACCGGGCAACCGGTGACCAACGCCGACCTCGCCGGCGCCACCAACCGGTGGCCGCTGTTCGCTCCGCGCGCGGTCGAGGCCGGGTTCGGCTCGGTGCACGCGATCCCGATGCGGCTGCGCAGCCAGACCATCGGCTCGTTGAACCTGTTCAGCGACCGCGCAGGCGGCCTCCAGCCGGACGGGATGCACATCGTTCAGGCGCTGGCCGACGTGGCCACCATCGGCC
>JALYQN010000081.1 GCA_030855835.1 Actinomycetota bacterium
GCTACGTCCGCGGGGCGCGCGTACCCGCGCCGAGCTGTTGGTCTCGACGAGCACGCCGAGCGCCTCCTCGATGCACTGCCCGAGCACGTCGGCATCGGGGATCGCCTGGCGGTCCGCGACGATGCCGTAATAGACCCCACCGTCGTAGGACGTGATGCCGATCGACAGCACCCGGCCCTTGGCGAGCGGCAGCGCGGGGTAGGTCTCAGCGACCCGGGCTCCGGCCATGTACAGCGGCTCCTGCGGACCGGGCACGTTGGTGATGACGAGGTGGAAGCCGCGTCCGGGGTAGGCGTCGGCAACCCGCTCGCCGACGGCGTGGAACGTCGTCGGAGCAAACCCGGAGAGGCCGGCGAGCTTGTTGGCGGCGACGGCGGATCCCGTGTCGCGGTGGGCCTTGAGCGCGTAGGCGGGTCTGCTGGGTGACCGGTTCGGCACGGGTCAGCAGCCAGGCGCGGATGCCGCCGGCGATGACGGCGAGGATGACGTCGTTGACGGTGCCGCCGTGGGCGTCGCGGACGTGTCGGTAGTCCTCGAGGCGGGTGGACAGCATCACGAACCGGCGGTGGCCGCTGAGCGGGGCGATGAACGGACTGGCCGGTTCGGCCCGGGTCGGACCGAGGGGCATCGCCTGGGCGAGTCTGGCCACGTTGGACTGGGCCAGCTCGAGGGCCTTGCGCGGGTGCAGCGTGGTGTCGGTCAAGGAGTCGGCGATGAGTGCCAGCGAGCTCGGGGCGGCGGGCGGCTTCCAGTCGTCCGACGGTACGTCGCGGTCCTTGGCGGTCTCCTCGAGCAGGACCTGCGCGAGGTCGATGGTCTCCGAGCCGTCGACAAGCGCCTGGTGGGACTTGATGAGCAGCGCCACCCGTCCGTCTCGCAGGCCCTCGATGAGGTACGCCTCCCACAACGGCCGCTCGAGGTCGAGCCGGCGCCCGATCAGGCGGCTGACGAGGTCGCGCAGGGAGCCGGTGGTGCCAGGGCTCGGCAAGGCGGACCGGCGGACGTGGAAGGCGAGGTCGAAGTCCTCGTCGTCGACCCACACCGGCGGTGCGATCCGCCCGAGGACGTTCTGGACGCGCTGGCGGTAGCGCGGGACCAGGCTGATGCGTTCGGAGATGACCTTGAGCAGCTTGTCGTGGTCGAAGCCACTGTCGCCGGGGTCGAGGATGGCAAGGGTGGAGACCTGCCGCGGGGACGTACGCGTCTCGTCGGACAGGAACGCCACGTCGAGCGGCTGCAGGCGTGTTGGCATCGGTTACACAGTAACGTCCCGTCGCCTCCGGCGACGCGTGATCCCCTCCCTCGGCGCCGTCCCTGCGGGCGCCACGGTGCGGGCGAGCTGGGTGAGCTGGACACGCAACGGTGAGTCGCGGGCGCACTCTGCCAGAGACCGGCCGCTGACCCAGGCGCGGTCGACCGCGCTCTGGTCCAGGGGCAGGAAGTGCGACGGCGAGACACCCGAGAGTCGGTGGACGGTGTCGGTAATCGCCGCACGGCTCCACCCCAGCGAGTCGCGCACTTTGTTGACGACGACGTGCAACTGCGCTCCTGGCACCGCCTCGCGCAGCTCGAAGATGCCGCGTGTGAGCCGCGCCAGCCCCAGCGGGTCGGCTGAACCGACCACGATGATGTCGTCGGCCTGCTCGAGTGCGGCCAAGGTGGCGCCGTTGCGACGCGGTGCCGCGGTGTCGAAGGAGAGCTCCTCGTCGAGCTCGAGGTTGAACCCCACGTCGACCACGACCACCGGCGCCATCTGTCGCGCGACCGTCAGCACGGCATCGAAGGATCCCGCACGAAGAGCCGACCAGCGGTCGGGGCGAGGTAGACCGGTCAGGATCCGCAAGGTGGGGTTGATCTGGCGCACGTGCCGTCCGAGCTCGTCAAGGTCCAGGCGTCCGGTGTTGGCGCTGCGCGCGGCCGCCAGCAGACCGCTGACCTCGTCGAGCATGGCGAGCATCTGTCCGACAGACCCTCCGTAGACGTCCGCGTCGATGAGCAGCGTCGGCACCCCGAGCCCCGCAGTCTCGCTCGCCACCCCCAACGCGACGGTGCTACGCCCTGGCGCCCCGGTGGGCCCCCACACAACTATCAACCGGCCCCGTTCCGTCCCGTCTGGACCAGGCGCCTCCGGGTCGTCGAACCCGTCCAGCTGATCGCTTCGGCGTCGTTCGTCGGCGGCGGCGACGGCGCGGACCACCGCGGGCACGTCATCGCCCGCGACCGTCGCGATCATGCCCAGGGCGACTGCCCGTGCGGCCGCTCCGGCGTCGTCACTGTCGGTGACGGCGACGAGCTGTACGCCCGCATCCAGGATTCGCCGCACAACATCTGTGTCGAGGCCGCGCATGCCCACTGTCAGCAGTGCAACGCGCACCTGGCCGCTCGCCGCCGTGGCGACGGCATCGGCAACGTCGACGCACCGCCGGGTGAGCGCGATGCCAGGGCTGGCCGACAATGCTCGAACCAGTGGTGTCTCCCAGGGTTCGTCCGCCCCTGCCAGCAACACCGTGACAGTCATGTCGAGGATCCTGGGGCCGCGACCCGGACCAGCGTCACGTGACCTGAGTCGATCGCGGCGAGGACGTCGTCGAGAAAGTCTGCGGTCCGGCGGTCGACGGCCACAAGGACCACCTGCGTGCCGCCTTCGGCGAGCGCGGTGCCACTGGCGCGTACCGACAGCACCTGCACCGCCTGCAGCACCCGTGTCGCGACGGGTTCTTCGAGGGGATCCTTGGCATCGGGGCTGACC
>JALYQN010000102.1 GCA_030855835.1 Actinomycetota bacterium
GGGCGAGATCGCGCTGCCAGATCTCCAGCCCGGCTCCAGCATCATGCCGGGAAAGGTGAACCCGGTTCTGCCGGAGGCGACGCTGATGGTGTGCGCGCAGGTGATCGGCAACGACACTGCTGTCACGTACGCCGGGGCGTCGGGCAGCTTCGAGCTGAACGTGATGCTGCCGGTGATCGCCCGCAACGTGCTGGAGTCGCTGAGGTTGCTGACGCGCGTCAGCCGGCTGCTGGCCGATCGCTGCGTCGACGGCATCACCGCCGACGTACAGCGGTGCCGGGAGCACGCTGAATCGTCACCGTCGATCGTGACCCCGCTGAACCGCTACATCGGCTACGAGAACGCCGCGAAGGTGGCCAAACAGGCCGTCGCCGAGCGCCGGACGATTCGCGAGATCGTGCTCGAGCACGGCTATGTGGAGCGCGGCGACCTCACCGAGCAGCAGCTGGACGAGGCGCTCGACGTCCTGTCCATGACCCATCCCTGACCGCAGTCAGCGTCATGGGGTTGACGTTGCTCCCGACGGGACGCGCCGGGCGATCAGGTAGTGGCCGACCGGGGGCCGCTCGACGTAGTTCGCCCCAGGGTGCCGCTGCTCGGCCCAGGGGACGACGTCGGTGCCCGGGTCCCAGCCGAGGGAGGTGTCGACGACGACCCAGTCGACGGCGACCGAGTCGGACCCGTTGTTGGTCCCGGTGAAGTACACGTCGTGGTCGGGCACGAGCGGCGCGAGCAAGCCGATGTCGGTCTCGACGCTGGTGTGGTCGGGAAGCAGTGCCAGTACCCGCTCGGCGTCACGTTCGCGCGGGGTGTCGGCGTACGTCGTCGCGGAGAACAGCCCGGCGACGGGGAGCCGCAGGCACAGCACCACCGCCACCGCGAGCGCAACAGCGGGGGCGTGAGCGGCGTACCGGCGAAGCCCGGGCGAGCGGCCGCCGCGGCTGCGCACAATCGCGTCGATCAACGCCACGAACACGATCGGCATCGGTACCAGCGAGTAGTGCAGGTCGATCCCCCAGTAGAACTCGTAGTCGCTGCCCAGCCGCCACAGCATGGTCGGCGCCACGGCGATCACCCACGGCGAGCGCAACGCGAGGAAGCCGGTGACCCCGAACGTCAGCAGCCAGGTCTCGACCTTGACACCGGGGCTGACCAGCTGGGTGGGCACACCCAGCAGGGCGCCGAGGACGCCGCCGGAGCCGTCGCCTGCTCCTTCGAGCCGGGCCCAGTAGTCCCAACCGCCATCCGGGCTGACCGCCGGGATCAGCACGAACAGTGTGAGCAGCGTCGCCGCCAACCCGAACACCGCGAGTCCGACCCCCCACCGCCGGGCACCGGCCAGTGCCAGTGCGACGCCGATGGCGGCGACGGTGAGCCCGAGATCCTCCTTGACCAGCACCAACCCGGCCGCCCACAGGCAGGCCGGCAGCCAGCGACGGCGCAGGTACGCCTCGCCCGCCAGTGCCAGCAGCGGCGCGGCGAACGCGTACTCGTGCACGTCGAAGTCCACCGCCGCCTGCAGCCCGAACGACAGCCCGTACGCCACGCCGACCGCGCTGCCTGCGGCCGGTCCGAGCAGATCCATCCCGACGCGGGCGATCGGCACGATCGAGAACGCCACCACCACCGCCTGGCTGACCAGCAGCGTGACCGGCGACGGTGACAACGCCCACAGCGGCCCCCACAGGGCGACGACGGGACTGAAGTGGTCGCCGAGCAGGGCGAAGCCGGGTCCCTTGATGTCCACCACCGGGTAGCCGCGCTCGGCATAGCTCTGCGCCGCCTGAGAGAAGATCCCAAGGTCCCAGGAGATGACGTCGAGCCGGTCGTAGCGCGAAACCGAGATGGTGGCGTAGATGGCGGTGAAGACCGCCCACAACCCGTACGGCAGCCATCGCCACCCCCCGACCGGGCGGTCGTACGACGAGCCGGTGACGGCCGGTCGCCGGTCCGCGCGCGGCCCGTGGGCCGACCTGCTGCCGGGCGCGATAGTGCTCATCGCGGCCCATGGTGTCATCGCGCCCGACCACTGCCGCGCGCTTTCGTCAAGCGGCTGTCAGTACCAGCCGTTGGCGAGCTTGAACTGGTTGGCCGAGCAGGGGGTGCCGTAGCTCAGCGAGATGTACTTGAGGCCCCACTCGATCTGCGTGGCTGGGTTGGTGCGCCAGTCGGGGCCGGCGGTGCTCATCTTGCCGGGCGGCAGCGCCTGCGGGATGCCGTAGGCGCCCGAGGTCGGGTTGGTGGCGGTGTGGTCCCAGTTGCTCTCGCCAATCCATAGCTGGTCCAGGCAGGCGAACTGGCTGCTGTCCCAGCCGTAGGCCGGCAGCATCGCCAGCGCGATCTCGCGGGGGCTGGACAGCTCGGCGGAGTCGCGGCGCTGCTTGCGCTGGTCCCCGTCTTGGCGGCGCGACTCGCCGGACGGCTCGGGTCGTGCACCGCTGCGACTGACCGTTGCGGCGGCGTCCCTGATGGCCTCGAGGATCTCCGCCGCGCGATCTGGCGCCGCGCGACCTGGCGCCGCGCGACCTGGCGCCGCGCGACCTAGCGCGTGAGACCCAGCCTCTACCGTCACCGTTCGCGTTGGCTCAGCGACGGTGCGTACGGGCTCGGGGGGGTCGGGTGCAGCCGCCGGAGCGGAGCCGAGCAGCCCGGCGACTACCAGCGCGACGGCTGCCGGGCGGGTGAGCGCAGCAGAGGCTGCCCGGTGACGAGGACGGTGACGGGGACGGTGACGGGGGCGGCGTCCGATGGGCGCAGTTCGCACGAGAAAGGGCTCCGGGAGAGTAGACAAGCCGCTTCGGGCAACCCTCGACGATGCCGTACCTCGCGAATGCGTGCAAATCGGGGCGGCGCACCCGCGCCGATTCGGTCCTGCAGTGGGCTCAGGTGGAGACGCGGTCCCCGGTCTCCTTGCTGAACAGCAGCACGTCGTCCGACTTGACCGCCAGCCGGACGTCCTGGCCGGGCTCGAGGTGCTTGCGGGCGTCGGCGCGGGTCACCAAGGTGAAGTCCTCGCCGTCGTCGCTGCGCATCGTGGCGTACAGGAAAGCGTCGGCACCTAGCTCCTCGACCACGTCGACGGTGACCGCAAGCCCCTCGTCGTCGTCCCCGACGACCTGGAACGACTCGGGCCGTACCCCGACGGTGACCGTCTTGGCGCCGTCGAGCTTGCCCATGGTGGTCCGGTCGACTGGCACGCTCTGGTTGCCCAGCTTGATCCCGTCTGCCGTGGTCTCGACGCTGAACAGGTTCATGGCCGGCGAGCCGATGAAACCGGCAACGAACGCGTTGCGAGGCTTGTCGTACAGGTTCAGCGGGGTGTCGACCTGCTGGAGCAGGCCGTCCTTGAGCACGCAGACCCGGTCGCCCATCGTCATGGCCTCGACCTGGTCATGCGTGACGTACACGGTGGTGACGCCGAGGCGGCGCTGCAGCTGGGCGATCTGCGCGCGGGTCGACACGCGGAGCTTCGCGTCCAGGTTGGACAGCGGCTCGTCCATCAGGAAGACCTGGGGTTCCCGGACGATGGCACGGCCCATCGCCACCCGCTGGCGCTGCCCGCCGGACAGAGCCTTCGGCTTGCGGTCCAGGTACTCCTCGAGGTCGAGGAGCTTCGCCGCGTCCTGCACCTTCTTGGCGCGGTCCTCCTTGCTGATCCCGGCCATCTTCAGCGCGAAGCCCATGTTGTCTGCGACCGACATGTGCGGGTAGAGCGCGTAGTTCTGGAACACCATCGCAATGTCACGGTTCTTCGGCGGCATGTGGGTGACGTCGCGGTCACCGATGTGGATGGTGCCCTCAGAGACCTCCTCCAGCCCGGCGAGCATGCGCAGCGAGGTGGACTTGCCGCAGCCCGAGGGCCCGACGAGCACCATGAACTCGCCGTCCTTGATCTCGAGGTCGAGCTTGTCGACAGCGGGGTGCTCAGCACCGGGGAACTGCCGGGACGCCTTGTCGTAGGTGACCTGTGCCATGAGAGATGCCTTCCTTCACCGGCAGGAACGTGCCGGACGATCCGTTGTGAGGACAGTGCAGGTCAGGGGGTTCTGGTCACCCCTTGACCGATCCCGCGGTGAGGCCGCGGACGAAGAAGCGCTGCAGGGAGAAGAAGACGAACAGCGGGACCGTCATCGTGACGAACCCACCGGCAGCCACCAGCTGCCAGCCGACGTCGCCGAGCCGGCCGAGCAGCTGCTGGAGCTGCACGGTGACCACCGCGTTCTCGGCGGTCCCCAGGAACAGCAAGGCGATCAGCAAGTCGTTCCAGACCCAGAGGAACTGGAAGATCGCAAAGGCGGCTAGCGCCGGCACCGACATCGGGACGATCAACCGCCAGAACGTCTGGAAGTGAGTGGCGCCGTCGATGTCGGCGGACTCGATGATCGACTTGGGCAACGTGGCCATGTAGTTGCGCAGGATGTAGATGGCCAGCGGCATGCCGAAACCGGTGTGCAGTAGCCAGACGGTGACGAACTGGCCGACGATGTCGAGTCCGTTGCCGCCGAAGAGCTCCAGCATCGGCACGAACGCCACCTGCATGGGCACGACGAGCAGGGACACGATGATCACGAAAAGGAAGTCCCGGCCCCAGAAGCTCATGAAGGTGAACGCGTACGCCGCGAAGGCCGCGAACATGATCGGGATGACCGTTGCCGGGATTGCAACGGTGAGCGAGTTTATGAACGCCGACCCCATGTTGTTGCCGTTGATGGCCCCGTCGAAGTTGGTCAGGGTCCAGTCGGTGCCGAACGGGTTGAAGACGGCCGTCCACCAGCCGGTGTCGGTTGCGTCCTCCTCACTCCGGAAGGAGGTGATGAGCAGGCCCACTGTGGGCACGGTCCACAGGAAGCAGGCCACGATCAGCGCGACACGCGTCAGCCAGCCACCCTTGCGGGTCGGGTCCTGGTGACCACCGGTGAGCGCCTTCGTCTTCGGCTTTGCCGCTACGGGCGTGGCCGCCTGGGGCGCCGTCGTGGTCATCGGGTCGCCTCCTCCTCTCGGAAGTGCCGCACCTGGTAGATGAGCACGGGGATGACTGCGAGCATCAACAGCACGACTATCGCGGACGCGATCCCGTTGTTGCCGAACTGGAAGATCTGCAGGAAGAACTCCAGGCCGATGACGTTGGTGCCGGAGTCTCCTCCGGTCATCACGTACACCACGTCGAACACCTTCATCACCAGGATCAGCACGGTGATGAAGACAGTGATCAGGGTGCCCCTTATCTGTGGCACGACGACACGGAAGAAGGTCTGCACCTCGCTGGCACCGTCGATGCGCGCTGCCTCCAGCGTTTCCTCCGGCACGCTCTTGATAGCAGCGGACAGGAGCACCATGGAGAACCCGACCTGCAGCCAGACCAGGATGACCATCAAGAACAGGTCATTGGCGCTGAGGGTCTCGAGCTGGAGCCACGCGACCGGGTCGAAGCCGAGGGCAGTGACGATCGCGTTCTGCAGGCCGATCTGGTCAGCCTGCGTTGTGTCGATGTCGTACACGAAACGCCAGATCGTCGCCGCACCGACGAACGAGATCGCCATCGGCAAGAAGATGATCGACTTCGACGCCTTCTCCCAGTTCTCCGACAGCTTGTCGGCCAGCACGGCGACCATGAGGCCGAGGGCCACGGTGACGGCCGGAACGATGAGGATCCACAGGAAGTTGTTGAACAGGGTCTCCCGGAACTCCGGGTCGCCGAGAACATCCTGGTAGTTCTGCAGCCCCACCCAGGCCGTGGTGTCGTCGTTGGCGAAGCTGTAGACGACTGTCAGCACCGTCGGGTAGATGAGGAACAACCCGATGAACGCGATGGCCGGCAGGACGAAGATGTACGGCTTCAGTCGCCCTTCAGCGCGCTGCGGCAGACCCTCGACAGTCTTGTTCAGGAAGTAGAACAGCGCCGCCGCCCCGCCGACCCCGGCCAGGATGGCGATGCCGCCCTGCAGCGGCTTGGACATCTCGTAGATGACGATCGCCTGGAATGCGGTCACCATCAGGTAGACGGTGATGATCAGGCCGACCGCGCCGAGCAGCAGTGTCTTGACGCTACCGTGGCCTAGTTCCGCAGGACCGCCGCGCGGCGGTGGCTCCTCCGTCGCCCGTGGTGGTTGCTGATCAACCGACGTGCTCACGGTGCCTCCCTGAGAGTTTGGTGGCGGCCCTCGTCAGCTCGGCCAGCTCTCCTCGATGTCGGCCGTGACCTCTTCGGTGGACGCGTCCCCGCTCGTCCACTCGACCATTCCGTCCCAGAAGGTTCCGGCACCGACCTCACCCGGCATCAGGTCAGAGGCATCGAAGCGGAACGTGTCCGCCGAGGTGGCAATCGTCGCGATCTGCTTGATCGTCTCGTTCGGGTACTGGGAGGCGTCGAACGAGGTGTGCGGCGACAGGAAGGAGCCCGTCTGCGCCCATTCGTTGCCGAACTGATCGCTGGTGAGGAAGTCCGCCACCTGCTGGGCCTCCTCGTCCTCACCGTTGAACAGCGAGACCAGGTCCCCGCCGCCGAGCACGGCGTTCCCGTCGTAGCCACCCTCGATCGGCGGGAGGTCAAACACGACGAAGTTGTCGTCCAGGTTCTTCTGCACGTCGGTCGGGTAGAAGTCGACGACGAAGTTGCCCTGGCGCTGCATCATGCAGCCCGGGGGGTCCTCGAACTGCGGGTTGTCGGCGTCCTCGACAGAGGTGTTGATGATGCCCTCGGTGCCGCCGAGCACGAAGCCCTCGGTGAACACGATCTCGCCGTACGCGTCGAAGGCTTCCTGGATCTGCGGGTCGTCGAAGGGGATGTCGTGGGTGTACCACTGGTCGTAGACCTCGGGGCCAGCCGTTCGCAGCACCATCTCCTCGACCCAGTCGGTGCCGTACCAACCGGTGGCCGAGCCGGCGCCCATGCCAAGGCACCACGGAGCGATCCCGTCCGCGGCGATCTGCTCGGAGAGCTCGAGCAGCTCCTGGTAGGTCTTGGGCTCCTTGTAACCACCCTGCTCCCACGCGTCCCTGGGCACCCAGACCAGGCTCTTGACCGCGAGCTTCATCGGGGCACCGAAGACGGTGCCCTCTCCGTCGGTGACCGCATCGAGCAGGCCGGGCACCAGGGTCTGCTCGAGGCCCGCGGTGTCGAGGTAGTCGTCGATCGGGACGATGTCGCCATCCGCCGCGATGTCGAGCAGCAGGCCGGGCTGAGGGAAGATCCCGATGTCCGGCGCGTTGCCCGACTGCACATTGGACTGGATGAGGGTGGTGAAGTCGGTGTTGCCGGTGTACTCGATGTCGATCCCGGAGTCCTCCTCGAACGGCGCGACCGTGTCCTCGAACGCCTTCTGCTCGGTGCCGGTGAAGGCGCCGAAGACCTCGACGACCCCGTCGCCGCTGTCGCTGCCGCCGGACGAGCTACTGTCGCTGCTCTCGTCGCTGGACTGCAGGCAACCGGTCAGGACGAGCGCCCCCACCCCCGCCATGGCTGTCAGCCGCATCCCACGTGTCCCGCGCATCGCCACTCCCTCTAGCTCGTGCAACTCAACCGTCACCGAACGTTCACGGAACTATCTCACCGTGTGACAGGGATGGCACCCCATGGGACCCGATCGTTATGTCACGGGATCGAGCCCTCGAGCATCTCAGTGACCAGCGCGGCGATCGGGGACCGCTCCGAACGCGTCAGCGTGACGTGCGCGAACAGCGGGTGGCCCTTCAGCCGCTCGACCACAGCGACCACACCGTCGTGGCGGCCGACCCGCAGGTTGTCGCGCTGGGCGACGTCATGGGTGAGCACCACCCGCGAGCCGGCGCCGATGCGTGACAGCACGGTGAGCAGCACCCCGCGCTCCAGGCTCTGCGCCTCGTCGACGATGACGAACGCGTCGTGCAGTGACCGGCCGCGAATGTATGTCAGCGGCAGTACCTCGAGCATGCCCCGGTCGAGCAGCTCGTCGACCACGGCGCCGCCGGCGACCGCCCCGAGGGTGTCGAACACGGCCTGGGCCCAGGGCGCCATCTTCTCCGACTCGCTGCCGGGCAGGTAGCCGAGCTCCTGCCCGCCGACCGCGTACAGCGGACGGAAGACGACGACCTTCTTGTGCTGGCGCCGATCCAGCACCGCCTCCAGCCCGGCGCACAGCGCAAGCGCGGACTTGCCCGTGCCGGCCCGGCCGCCCATGGACACGATCCCGATCTCGGGGTCGAGCAGCAGGTCGAGGGCGACCCGCTGCTCGGCGGAGCGTCCCCGGATGCCGAACACGTCCCGGTCGCCGCGCACCAGCCGTACCCGCTTGTCCGGTCCGACCCGGCCGAGCGCGCTGCCGCGCTCGGACAGCAGCACCAGCCCGGCGTGGCAGGGCAGGTCGCGGGCCTCGTCCAGGTCGACCGACCCCTCGTCGTACAGCACGTCGACGAGCTCGCCCGCCACCTCCAGCTCGACCATGCCGGTCCAGCCGGTTGCCGGCGTCAGCTCGGCGCGGTACTCCTCGGCGGCCAGGCCGACCGCGGCGGCCTTCACCCGCATCGGCAGGTCCTTGGAGACCAGGGTCACGCACCGATCGTCGGCGGCCAGGCTGCGGGCCACCGCGAGGATGCGGGTGTCGTTGTCGCCGAGCCGGAGGCCGGCCGGCAGCACGGCCGGGTCGGTGTGGTTGAGCTCCACCCGCAGCGTCCCGCCGGCGGGTCCGAGTGGCACCGGCGCGTCCAGCCTTCCGTGCCGCAGCCGCAGCTCGTCCAGCAGCCGCAGCGCGGAGCGGGCGAAGTAGCCGAGCTCGGGGTGGTGCCGCTTGGCCTCCAGCTCGCAGACCACGACGACCGGCAACACGACCTCGTGCTCCGCGAAGCGAAGCAGCGCGCCCGGGTCGGCTAGCAAGACGCTGGTGTCGAGCACGAAGGTACGGATGGCGGGGAGCTCGGCGGCCACGGATGGTCCTCTCCGGACCGCACGCTGCGGCGCCCGGCCCCGGTGTGGTTTGCGGAAGAGTCGACGCGGATGGCACCGACGCTACGACCGCGTCCGAGGGCGGCGCCGTAGACACGCCCGACCCCGCGGTGAACGTTGCGCGGCTATGACCGGTGGAGGGCGGAGTGCCGGTAGGAGTAGCT
>JALYQN010000110.1 GCA_030855835.1 Actinomycetota bacterium
GTACACCCGGCCGGCAGGGCAGCCCGCCGGTTCGCACCGGGCCGAACCGGTGGTCGACGAGCCGACCGTCGGTCGCCTGGTCTCCGACGCCAGCAAGCACCTGTCGACGCTGATCCGGTCCGAGATCGCGCTGGCGAAGTCGGAGCTCAAGGTCAGCGTGACCGCCGGCGGGATCGGCGCCGCCCTGCTGGCCGTCGCCGGGGTGCTCCTGCTGCTCGGCGTGGTGATGCTGTCGGCAGCCTTCGCCTACGCGCTGATCCGGTGGTTCGACATCGGCCCCGACTGGGCCTTCCTGATCGTGTTCGGCGTCTACCTGCTGCTCGCCGTGATCTTGGCGCTGGTGGCGGTGCGGCGCTTCCGCAAGGTTTCCGCCCCGCAGCGGACGATCGACACCACCAAGGCGACCGTGGCGACGCTGCGGCGCCGATGACCTCGGGTCAGGCGCACTCACCGGTCGACACCACGCCGGCTGCGCGGGCGCCGCGGGCGGCGGACCTGGCGACCTGGTCGGCAGTGAGCGCATATCCGGTCTGACCGTCGGCGACGGACGCGGCGAAGACCACGCCGTACACCCGGCCGGCACCGGACACCAGCGGGCCGCCGGAGTTGCCCGGCCGCACCGACGAGCGCACCGAGAACACCTCTCGTTCCGAGGTGTCGCCGGCGTAGATATCCGGGCTGCGCAGCCGCTGCTGGGCGCGGATGCGCGCCGGTGTGGAGGTGAACGGGCCGTTCTCGGGATAGCCGAGGACGGCTCCCCCGTCCCCGGCCCGGCCGGACCGGTCAAAGCGCAGCGCCGGTACGTCGAGGCCGTCGACGGCCAGAACGGCCAGGTCGAGGTCCGGGTCGAACAGCACCACCGCTGCCGGTGCCTGGTCGCGACCCACTCCGACCGCAAGGCTGGACACGCCGGCCACCACGTGCGCGTTGGTCATCACGCGGCCGGGCGCGTAGGCGAACCCGGAGCCCGCCAGGGTGCGACTGCACTGCTCCGCCTCGCCGACGATCCGGACGACGCTGGCGGCGGCGCGGCGTACGTCGGGGTCACGAGAGACTGCCCCGTCGGGTGGAGGCACCGGGGCGATCCGCTCCGCGACGAACGGCTCGAGGAACCGGGGGAACAGGTCCGACCCGACCAGCTCGTCCAGTGCTCCCAGCAGGTCCGCAGCCGCGTCCGGCACTGCCTCATCGACCTTGGACAGCACCAGTGAGGAGCGCACCTGGTCGCCGAGCCACGGCAGCCGGGCACCACTGACCACATAACCCAGCGCCCACACGATGAGCAACGCGGCCACGACCGTCAAGGCCGCGCCCCCCAGGGCGTCGACTGCCCTGGCCGGCCGCCACCGCACCCGAGAGCGGACCAGCCGGCCCACGAACGCCCCCAAGGCTTGGCCGAACGACGCCAGCAGCAACACCCCGCCCAGCGCCCCGAGGCTGACCGCGAGCGAGTCGGTCACGTCTGCCAGCACCAGCGGCACCGCGACGACCCCGGCTGCCCCGCCGAGCACCAGCCCGATCGTCGCCGACGCACCGACCAGGAAGCCTTGCCAGTAGCCGGACGCCGCATAGCCGACCAGGACGGCGACCAGCACCAGGTCGAGCGGGTTCATCGGCGCTCCCACGAGACCGCACCCGGCGCCGCCACCGTACGGGCGGAGTCCCACGGCCGGGCGAGATCGGCGTGCCACAGCAGCCGGTCGACGACGCCGGCGGTGAAGCCCCACAGCACCAACGGCTCCGCGCCGTCCGGATGGTCGATCTCGAACCCCGGTCCGCGCCAGCCGAGCGGATGCACCACGGTGACCCGTCGCGCCGGGTCCACCAGGTGCGCCAGCGGTACCCGCAGCACCGCGGCGACCTCGACCGGGTCGACCACGCCGACCGGGGACTGCGCCCGCCACCAGCCGAGCACACAGGTCACCGCGTAGTTGCTCGGCGGCAGCCACAGCGCCGGCAGCTCGGCGAGCACGTCCACGCCCGCGGGGTCGAGGCCGATCTCCTCCCGTGCCTCCCGCAGCGCGGTCTCGACCGCCCGTTCCGCCCCGTCCGCGGCGCCGCCGGGAAAGGCCAGCTGGCCGGCATGCGAACGCATGCCGTGCGCGCGTTCGATGAGCACCAGGTCGGGGCCGGCCGGCTGCTCACCGAACAGCAGCAGCACCGCCGAGCGCCGCGCCGACCGCGGCGGCTCGGACTGGGGCACCACCCGCGACAGCTCGGCGGCGGTCAGGTTCTCGGTGGCGGTGACGATGGCTGTCAACCACTGCGGCCGGTCACCCGAAAGCGCCGGCTCGACCAAGGTCACGGACGGATCCCGAGGTGCGCGTCGACAGCGTCGGCGAGCTGGTCGTAGGAGGTGAACTCCTGTGCCAGCACCGACGCGACCCGGCCGTCACCGTCGACGAACACCGTGGTCGGTATCGCAGCCAATCGCAACGGCGCCCGTACCTTGCCGTCGACGTCGGCTACCAGCGGGTACGTCACGCCTGCCCGCTCGGCCAGCGCCAGCGCGGCGGCAGGCTGGGCGTCCTCGAAGTCGACGCCGAGGACGTCGACGCCCTCTTCGTGCAACCGGGCGAAGTACGGCAGCTCCCGGCGACAGGGCTCGCACCATTGCGCCCACATGTTGACGACCAGCGGTCCGCGCAGCGAGGACAGCTCGACGTCCGGGCCGCCGCCCAGGCAGGGCAAGCTCAACTCGGGCAACCCCCCGCCGACAGCAGAGCCCCCACCCGCCCCTGTCAGCCGCGTACACGGGGCGATACCTGCTGCCGCGCGCTGGGCACGCAGCTCGGGGGAGTCCACGTCGATGCTGGCGGCACCGGCCAGCACCTTGACCGAAGGCGCCTCAGGTGCCGGCGCCCCGTCGGTACACCCCGCCAGCAGTAGCGTCGCCGCTGCTGCGGCCGCCACCGCCACCCGGAGGGTCACGCCCGCCCGCCGGTCTTGACCAGTCCGGTCGCGACGTCGGGGTCGGTCGGTCCCTCGCCGAACGCCGGGCACCAGTGCCCGACCGGGCAGGCGCCGCACGCCGGTCGCCGCGCGTGGCACACCCGCCGACCGTGCCAGATCAGGCGGTGGCACAGCATCGTCCAGTCCCGCTTGGGGAACAGGGCGCCGATGGCGTGCTCGACCTTGACCGGGTCACCGTCTGTCGTCCAGCCGAGCCGGCGCGACAGCCTCCCCACGTGGGTGTCCACGGTGATGCCGGGCAGTCCGAAACCGTCGCCGAGCACCACGTTGGCCGTCTTGCGACCGACGCCAGGCAGGGACACCAGGTCGTCCAGCCGCGGCGGCACCTGGCCGTCGAAGCGGTCGAGAAGCGCAGCCGACAGCCCGAGCAGCGCGCTGGTCTTTGCCCGGAAGAAGCCGGTCGGCTGGATGATCGACTCCAGATGTGCCCGATCGGCGGCGGCCATCGCCCGGGCGTCGGGATAGGCGGCGAACAGGGTCGGCCGCACGGAGTTCACCCGCCGGTCGGTCGTCTGCGCGGACAGGACGGTGACCACCAGCAGCTCGAACGGGCCGTCGAAGTCCAGCTCGATGCCCGCGTCGGGATAGGCCCCGGCCAGTACCCGATTCACCTTGCGGGCCCGGCGCACCAACGCGGTCGAGGGTGCCGGCGCCTGTGCGAACGAGGCTGCGGGTGGCACGTCCGCCAGCGTACGTGCGGCTGGACCGACGCTACGCTGCGCCTCGTGGACGACGACGTGCTCCGGCAGACACCGCTGTTCTCCGGGTTCGACGACGAGGCTATCGGCGCGCTGCGTACCACGATGACCGAGTCGTCGCTGGCGCGGGGCGAGGTGCTGTTCCGGGAGGGGGACTCCGGCGACTCGCTCTACGTCGTGCTGGAGGGCAAGTTCAAGCTGGGCAAGACGTCGTCCGATGGGCGGGAGAATCTGCTCGCCGTGCTGGGCCCCGGACAGATGTTCGGTGAGCTGTCGCTGTTCGACCCCGGCCCACGATCGGCCACCGCGACCGCGGTGACCGACGGCCGCCTGGCCACCCTCGGGCACCTCGCCCTGCAACGCTGGCTGGCTGACCGCCCGGACGTCGCCCGCGGGCTGCTCTTCCAGCTGGCGCACCGGCTGCGCCGAACCAGCGAGGTGGTCGGCGACCTCGTCTTCTCCGATGTCCCGGGTCGGGTCGCCAAGGCGCTGCTGGACCTGTCCACCCGCTTCGGCCGGCCCACCGACGACGGCATCCGGGTGCACCACGACCTGACCCAGGAGGAGCTCGCCCAGCTGGTCGGCGCGTCCCGGGAGACGGTGAACAAGGCGCTGGCCGACTTCGCCCACCGCGGCTGGCTGCGGCTCGAGCCGCGCTCGGTGGTGCTGGTCGACGTCGAGCGGCTGCGACGCCGCTCCCGCTGAGAGTGCTCTCGACATGGCTGTGAGCGTCGACCTCAACAGCGACCTCGGTGAGTCTTTCGGCCGCTGGCGGCTCGGCGACGACGAGGCGATGCTCGCCCTGGTGTCCAGCGCCAACGTCGCGTGCGGGTTCCACGCCGGGGACCCGCCCACGTTGCGCCGTGCCTGCGCCGCCGCTGCGGCGCGTGGGGTGCGCATCGGCGCACAGGTGGGCTATCGCGACCTGGCCGGCTTCGGCCGGCGCTTCATCGACGTACCAGCGGCCGATCTGGCCGACGACGTGGTCTACCAGCTCGGTGCGCTGGACGGCTTCGCCCGGCTCGCGGGTGAGCGGCTGCGCTACCTCAAGCCGCACGGCGCCCTGTGGCATGCGGTGATCGAGCACGAGGAGCAGGCCGGCGCCGTGGTCCGGGCGGTAACGGCGTACGACGACGGGCTGGCGGTGCTCGGCGCGGACGGCTCGGCCCTGCTGGCCGCCGCCGAGCGCGCCGGGCTGCGGTGCGTACGCGAGGCGTTCGCCGACCGGGCCTACACCGCGGACGGTCGCCTCGTACCTCGCAGCCAGCCGGGTGCTGTTCTCGACGCCGACCCCGCCGAGGTGGGGCAGCGGGCATTGGCGATGGTGCGCGAGGGGGAGGTGGCGGCGGTGGACCTCGGTTCGGGGGGTGACCCACCTGGTGCGCGCGCGAGGCTGAGCTTCGAGTCGCTGTGCGTGCACGGAGACTCCCCCGGGGCGGTGGCGACGGCCCGGGCGGTACGCGATGCACTGGTGACCGCCGGGATCGACGTCCGGCCGTTCGCATGAGCGGCGGCACTCCGACGTCCGTCGCTGGCCGGCGGTTACAGGCGTACGGCGACCGTGGGGTGCTGGTGGAGGCCGAAGCCCTGGCCGACGTGCTGCGGCTGGGAGCCGCCCTGCGGGCGGCCCGGTCGGCGGGCCGGCTGCCGGGGGTGGTCGACCTGGTCCCGGCCGCCCGGTCGGTGCTCGTCATCGCCGAGACACCGGG
>JALYQN010000111.1 GCA_030855835.1 Actinomycetota bacterium
GTAGGAGCCGGGGCCGAACTGGCCGTCACCGGGCGAGTCGATGTTGGTGGCGCGCACCTCCCGCGACCGGAACGTGACGACGCGGTCACTCGCCCGATCGAATCGGGTGGTCGCCGCGCTCTGCTTCCCGAACAGCTCGGTCGGCCAGCCGCCGGCGTAGTCGTCGTCCCCCTCGGCGGCCGCCTGCCCGGTGAGCGCGAGGCCGGCGACCAGTCCGCTCACCGCGAGCGCGACCACTCCCCCAATGCCCTTGGCGCGGTGAGACTGCCAGGTGGACCGCAGCGTGAACATCGCCTTTCTCCTCTCCGATGCGTCCCGGTCGGACACATCGGGACGAATCGGAGTCCAGGGATCGTTACGGGGCCGCTCAGCGGCCTTCGAGCAGGGGGCCAGCCGGATCATGCGACAGGCCCTGGCGGCGCGCCGCCATCGCGCTCAGTGCCTCTAAGACCAGCCGGTTGCCGAGGGCCGCGGTGATCTCGGCATGGTCGTACGGCGGCGACACCTCGACCACGTCGATGCCGGCGACAGGCAGCGCGAGGCAGATTTTGCGGACCGAGTCGAGCAGCTCGCGCGCCGACAGCCCGCCAGGTTCGGGGGTGCCGGTGCCCGGGGCGTGTCCCGGGTCGCAGACGTCGACGTCGACGGACAAGAACACCGCGTCGCAGCCGTCCATGGCCCGCTCGCCTGCCTCGTCGAGGCAGGCATTGAGGCCGCGGGCCCCGATCTCGGTCATCTCGTACGAGCGCATCTGCTGCTCGGCCATCCACGCCAGCGTCTCGGGACCCGGCCAGTAGCCGCGGAGTCCGATCTGGATGAAGCGGTCGCCGCGCAGCGCACCGGACTCGATCAACCGGCGCATCGGCTGTCCGTGCCCGTACAGCGATCCGAACGCGATGTCGCCGGTGTCGGCGTGCGCGTCGAAGTGCAGCATCGACACCGACCCGAACCCGTGGTGACGGGCGACCCCGGTGGCGTCGGGCAGAGTGATGGTGTGGTCGCCCCCGAGCACCACCGGGACGGCGCCTGCCGAGGCCACCGTGTGCACCGCTCGTTCCAGCGCCGCGATCGAGGTCTCCACGTCACCGGAGTACATCTCGACGTCGCCGGCGTCGCGGACGTCCAGGTCGAGCAGTGCGTCGGTGCGCAGCGCGAGGTGTGGACGTGAGCCGTCTAGCGGCAGGTAGTCGGTCTGTCGGATGGCCTGTGGGCCGAACCGGGTGCCCGGCCGGTGCGACGTCCCACCGTCGAAGGGCGCACCCACGATGACCGCATCGGCGCCGGCCAGGGTCGACGCGTCGTCGAGGTCGCAGGCCGGGACACCGAGGAACGTCACATCCGGTCCGTACTGCGTTCCGTAGCGGCTCATCGCCCTCCTCGGCAACGGAATCCGTCGTGTGGACAACCTTGACACACGGATAGGACCCTGTCATCCGGGCACGACCGACGGATTCCCTTGCCTGGGGCGCCGCCGCTCCGGCAGACTGGTGACATGACGACGACGCCTCAGCTGGTGCCCCAGGAGACGGACTCGGTCCAGAGCCCGGACCACGCCGCGTTGCAGCGCTCAGCGCGCGATCACCTGTGGATGCATTTCACCCGGCACTCCAGCTACACCAGCGCCGACATACCCACCATCGTCCGCGGCGACGGGGCGCACATCTACGACTCGCATGGCCGGCGCTACCTGGACGCTCTGTCCGGCCTGTTCGTCGTGCAGGTCGGGCACGGGCGCAGCGAGCTCGCCGAGGCGGCCGCCAAGCAGGCCAGCGAGCTGGCGTTCTTCCCGCTCTGGTCGTATGCGCACCCGACCGCCATCGAGCTGGCCGAGCGGGTGGCGAACTACGCGCCGGGCGACCTGAACCGGGTGTTCTTCACCACCGGCGGCGGGGAGGCGGTCGAGAGCGCGTGGAAGCTCGCCAAGCAGTTCTTCAAGCTGACCGGCAAGCCGACCAAGCACAAGGTGATCAGCAGGGCGATCGCCTACCACGGCACGCCGCAGGGCGCACTGTCGATCACCGGCCTGGCAGACATGAAGGCACCGTTCGAGCCACTGGTGCCCAGCACGTTCCGGGTGCCGAACACCAACATCTATCGCGCGAGCGCGCATGGGGACGATCCCGAGGCGTTCGGGCGCTGGGCCGCCGACCGCATCGACGAGGCGATCGAGTTCGAGGGTCCGGACACGGTGGCCGCGGTGTTCGTCGAGCCGGTGCAGAACTCCGGCGGCTGCTTCCCGCCGCCCCCCGGCTACTTCCAGCGGGTGCGCGAGATCTGCGACAAGCACGACGTGCTGCTGGTCTCCGACGAGGTGATCTGTGCGTTCGGTCGGCTGGGGCACATGTTCGCCTCCGAGCGGTACGACTACCAGCCGGACATCGTCACCGTCGCCAAGGGACTGACCTCCGGGTACAGCCCGCTGGGTGCGATGGTGGCCACCGATCGGCTATTCGAGCCGTTCAGGACAGGGCACGAGATGTTCGCACATGGGTTCACCTTCGGCGGGCACCCTGTCTCGGCCGCGGTGGCGATGGCGAACCTTGACATCTTCGAGCGCGAGCAGCTCAACCAGCACGTGCTCGACACCGAGGGCGCCTTCCGCTCGACGCTCGAGCGGCTGCACGACCTGCCGATCGTCGGCGACGTGCGCGGCGACGGGTACTTCTACGGCATCGAGATGGTCAAGGACAAGACCACCAAGGAGACCTTCGACGAGGACGAGTCGGAGCGGCTGCTACGCGGTTTCCTGTCCAAGGCGCTGTTCGGCGCAGGATTGTACTGCCGCGCCGACGACCGCGGCGACCCGGTGATCCAGCTGGCCCCGCCGCTGATCTGTGACCAGAGCCACTTCGACGAGATCGAGCAGATCCTGCGGGCTGTGCTCACTGAGGCCTGGTCCCGCCTGTAGGTCCGGCCGCGCCCCACGAGTCTGGGTGCGGGCAATCCCGGGGGGCGCTCGGTCGGATTGCGTCGATGACCGGGAGCCGGCACGCCGTTGCGGCGACGGTTGAGGCCTGTCGAGGTGTCCGGTGATCAGGCGCAGGCGAAGCGGACGGCGTCGGTGAGCATGCGCAGGCCCTCGCGTGCGTCGGCCTCGCCCAGGGTGAGCGGCGGGGCTACCCGCAGGCAGTTGCCGTACAGCCCGCCCTTGCCCACCAGCAGGCCGCGTTCACGGGTCGCCTCCAGCGCCGCAGCCGCGACGGCCGGGTCGGGGTCGAGCGTGCCGGGCAGGACGAACTCGATCCCGATCATCAGCCCCTTGCCGCGCACCTCGGCAACGGCGGGCAGGTCACCGACCGACTCGCGTAACCCGTCCAACAGCAGCCGTCCCACCACCGCCGCCTGCTTCTGCAGGTCGTGCTCGAGCACGTAGTCGAGGGTGGCGTTCGCGGCCGC
>JALYQN010000487.1 GCA_030855835.1 Actinomycetota bacterium
CCACGGCCGGTGCCTGAGCATGGGAGCGATGCCTGTCCTCGACACCCGAACCCGGCCGGCCCCGGCCGGGAAGCAGTCCCCTCCGGCCCGAGCATTGGCGGTCTCCACCTCTTTTGCGGCGCTGTCGGTCGCGGTGCTCGGCCTGGTTCCCGCTGTCGGGCTGTCGATCGTCGGCTGGATCCTCGGCAGCGATCCCGGCTCCAGCGCCGACGCGGTGCGTACCGGAGCGGTGCTGTGGCTCACCGCCCACGGCGGTGCGCCGGCGGTCGCCGGGACCCCCATCTCCCTGGTTCCGCTGCTGGTTCCGTTCCTGCTCGCCGCGATCGGGCTGCGGGCCGGCCGTTGGGCCGTGACGAGCTCGGGCGATCCCGGCGCGGGCTGGTCTGCTGCGGTCGCCGGGGCCGGTGTCGGTGCCGCAACGTACGCCACCGGGGTCGGTCTGGTCGGGTGGGCAGTACATGGGTTCCGGTCCGGGAGCCCGATGGAGGTGGACGTGGTGCGCGCGGTCGCGCTGTCCATGCTCGCGGCGCTGCTAGTGCTCGGCGTCGCCGTCGCGCAGGCGACCGGGATCTGGGCCAGGGCTCGCGAGCAGATGCCGGTGACGCTCGGGGCGGTGCTGCGAGGGGCCGCTGCCGCGGGGGTGACGCTGCTGTCCTGCTCGGCAATGGTCCTGATCGCTGCGCTGTGCGTGCACGCCGACCGGATGCTGCGGGTGGGCCGGGAGCTGGACCCCGGGCCGGCGGGAGGTCTGCTGCTCCTCCTGCTGTGCGCGGCGACGCTGCCCAATGCCGTGCTGTGGACCACGTCGTACCTTGCCGGCCCCGGCTTCGCGGTCGGTACCGGCACTGTGGTCGCCCCCGGCGGTGTGCTGATCGGCCCAATGCCCGGTTACCCGCTGCTGGCTGCGCTCCCCGGGCCGGGGGCGACTTCGGGCTGGGTGTCGGTGCTGACCATGCTGCCGGTGCTGGCCGGGCTGGTCGGCGGCGTGGTCTGCGCCCGCACGGTGACTCCGGGCGGCCTGGCGCGGGTGGCTCTGTCGGGTGCAGGGGCCGGCGCCGGGGCCGGCGTCGTCCTGGCTGGGCTGATGGCACTGTCCGGCGGCTCGGTCGGTCCGGGACGGATGCTGGACACCGGCCCGGTGCCTGCGGCATCGGCGATCCTGCTGGTCACCGTGACGCTCGCCGCCGCCGTGGGTGCGGTGGGGTACCGGCTGCTTTCGGACCGCTGGACCCCCGGCCCGTGGGAGCGCTGGCGTCCCGGACCCGTTTGGTGGCCTTGGCGCACCTCGAGGTCGGCGGCGGCTACGGACCGTTAGGGTCGGCGACCGTGCCCGCCACGTTCGGCCCGTACGGACCCGGCCCTGCCCGGCTTGTCGTGCTGGTGTCCGGCTCGGGCACCAACCTGCAGGCGCTGCTGGACGCGACGACTGACCCCGCCTACGGCGCCCAGGTCGTGGCCGTCGGCGCCGACCGGGACGGGATCGCTGGTCTCGAGCGGGCCGACCGCGCCGGAGTGCCCACCTTCACCTGCCGGGTGGGCGACCACCCCGACCGGGGTGCCTGGGATACCGCGTTGACCGAGGCGGTGGCCTCGCACCGGCCCGACCTGGTGGTCTCGGCCGGGTTTCTCAAGCTGGTCGGTCCCCGCTTTCTGGCTCGCTTCGACGGCGTCTACCTCAACACCCACAACGCGCTGCTGCCGTCGTTTCCCGGTATGCACGGTCCACGCGACGCGCTGGCGTACGGAGTGAAGGTCACCGGTGCAACGCTGTTTGTCGTCGACGCCGGGATCGACACCGGAGTCGTCGTCGCGCAGGTGGCCGTGCCGGTGCACGATGACGACGACGAGGAGATGCTCACCGAACGGATCAAGGCCGCCGAGCGGAGCCAGCTGGTCGAGCAGGTCGGCCGGATGGTGCGCGAGGGCTGGAGCGTGGTCGACAGGAGGGTGACGATCGGCGTGGCGACACACGAGACCGACGGGGACCGGGTACCGGTCCGCCGGGCGCTGCTCAGCGTCTACGACAAGGCCGGCCTGGAGCAGCTCGCGACCGGGCTGCACGAGGCCGGGGTGGCGATCGTGTCCACCGGGACGACCGCCGCGCGAATTGCCGCGGCGGGGGTGCCGGTGACACCGGTCGAGGAGCTCACCGGCTTCCCCGAGTGTCTCGACGGACGGGTCAAGACCCTGCACCCGCGGGTGCACGCAGGGATCCTTGCCGACCGGCGCATCGAGGCGCACCGGGAGCAGTTGGCCGACCTGGCGATCGCGGCGTTCGAGCTCGTGGTGGGCAACCTGTATCCGTTCACCGAGACCGTGCAGTCAGGAGCCAGTGCCGACGAGTGCATCGAGCAGATTGACATCGGCGGGCCGACGATGGTGCGCGCCGCCGCCAAGAACCACCCGAGCGTCGCGGTGGTGGTGTCGCCGTCGCGGTACGGCGAGATCCTCCAGGCGGTGCGGACAGGTGGGTTCACGCTGGAGCAACGGCAACGGCTGGCGGCCGAGGCGTTTGCGCACACCGCGACGTATGACGTGCACGTCGCGTCGTGGCTCGGCAATGCGGTCGTCGACACCAGCGACGGAACGGGGTGGCCGGGGTGGATCGGGGCCACCTGGAACCGCGCCGACGTGCTCCGTTACGGCGAGAACCCGCATCAGCGAGCAGCGCTGTACCAGTCCGGCTTCGTCCCGTCGCCGGGTCTCGCGCAGGCCGTCCAGCTGCACGGCAGGCAGATGTCGTACAACAACTACGTCGACACCGAGGCGGCGCTGCGCGCGGCGCACGGCTTCGAGCGGCCGACGGTCGTGATCGTCAAGCACGCCAACCCGTGCGGCCTCGCGGTGGGAGCCGATGTGGCCGAGGCGCACCGGCTCGCGCACGCCTGCGACCCGACCTCGGCGTTCGGCGGCGTGATCGCCACCAACCGGCCGGTGTCGGCCGCGATGGCCGAGCAGGTCGCTGCGGTGTTCACCGAGGTGGTGGCGGCGCCCGACTACGAGAAGGACGCCCTCGAGCGCCTGAGCGGGCGGAAGGACTTGCGAGTGCTGCGGGTGCCCGGCTACGGGCTAGGGGTCGAGCAGCGCTCGATCACCGGAGGGGTGCTCCTGCAGTCCGCCGACCTGGCCGGCGAGGCGGGTGACGCGCCCGGCGGCTGGCAGCTGGCGACCGGTGCCCCAGCCGAGCCGGATGTGCTGGCCGACCTGGAGTTCGCATGGCGAGCCTGCCGCTGCGTGCGGTCGAATGCGATCCTGCTCGCCGCCGGGGGGGCGAGCGTCGGCATCGGGATGGGCCAGGTGAACCGGGTGGACGCCGCCCGGCTGGCGGTGGCTCGCGCTGGGGAGCGGGCCAAGGGCTCGGTGGCCGCCTCGGACGCGTTCTTCCCGTTCGCGGACGGGCTTCAGGTGCTGCTCGATGCCGGGGTGCGGGCGGTCGTACAGCCCGGGGGGTCGGTGCGCGACGGCGAGGTGGTGGCCGCCGCCGAGGCGGCCGGGGCGGCGCTGTATCTCACCGGCGTGCGCCACTTCGCCCACTGACGGCGGGGACTCGGCGGGGACTCGGCGGGACGGGCGGGCCGCGTGACAGACTCCGCCCGTGACGGCGCAGACCCTGGACGGCACCGCGGCCGCGGCCGCGATCAAGGCCGACCTCACCGAGCGGGTCGCTGCGCTGCGGGCCCAAGGTGTCGTGCCCGGCCTCGGTACGGTGCTGGTCGGCGAGGATCCGGGCAGCCGCTGGTATGTCGCCGGCAAGCACAAGGACTGCGCCCAGGTCGGCATCGAGTCGATCCGGGTGGACCTGCCGGCCGACGCCACCCAGGCCGCGATCGAGGCCGAGGTCGAGGCACTGAACGCGGACGCTGCGTGCACCGGCTACATCGTGCAACTGCCGCTGCCGAAGGGTCGCGACGAGCACGCCGTGCTGGTCCGGATCGACCCGGCCAAGGATGCCGACGGCTTGCACCCGACCAACCTCGGCTGGCTCGTGCTCGGCAAGCCGGCCCCGCTGCCCTGCACCCCGCATGGCATCGTCCAGCTGCTGCGTCGCCACCATGTCGACATCGCCGGCGCCCAGGTGTGTGTGATCGGCCGAGGCATCACGGTGGGCCGTTCGCTGGGACTGCTGCTGACCCGGCGTTCGGAGAACGCGACCGTCACGCTGTGCCACACCGGCACCCGAGACCTGGCAGCCGAGGTTCGTCGGGCCGACATCGTGGTAGCGGCCGCCGGCGTACCCGGCCTCGTCACGGCGGAGATGGTCAAGCCGGGCGCCGCCGTGCTCGACGTGGGGGTGAGCCGCGCGGAGGGCGGCATCAGCGGGGACGTTGCCGCGGAGGTGCGCGAGGTGGCGGGCTGGGTCTCACCCAACCCGGGGGGTGTCGGGCCCATGACCCGGGCACTGCTGCTCACCAATGTGGTCGAGGCAGCGGAGCGACAGGCGGCGCGATGAGCGTGCGCTCGAGGGTGCGAGCCTCGGTGCCGTTTGCTCGACGCCGTCCCGTGGGGACGTTGGTGCTGGCGGCGGCCTTGCTGACCGCGGCCGTCGGCTTGCTGGTGGTCGCCCTGGGGCCCTGGCGGCTAGGCGTGGGCATCGCCGGCGCCGCGCTGGTGGCGAGCTCGATTGCGCGCACGTTGCTGCCCGAGCGGCAGGCCGGGCTGCTGCGGATCAGGCGGGCCACGGCTGACGTACTGGCGATGACCGCGCTCGGCGTCACCATGGTCATGCTGGCCCTGCTCGTCCCCGACCTGGCCCGGCGCTGAGTCGGGCTGCGATCAGCCCAGCAGCCCGAGCTTGTCGACGGCCGCCCTCTCCTCGACCAGCTCCGCGGCGCTGGCGTCGATCCGCTGCCGGGAGAAGTCGTCGATGTCGAGGTCCGGCACAATCCGCCACTCGCCGCCGCTGGCCGTCACCGGGAACGACGAGACGATCCCCTCAGGGACGCCGTATGTGCCGTTGCTCAGCACCGCCATCGACGTCCAGTCGTCATCAGCGGTGCCGTGTAGCCAGTCCCTGGCGTGGTCGATGGTGGCGTTTGCCGCCGAGGCCGCTGACGAGGCCCCACGGGCCTCGATGATGGCCGCGCCACGCTGCTGCACGGTGGGGATGAAATCGTTCTCCACCCAGTCGTGGTCGTCGACCAGCTCGTACGCGTTGCGTCCGCCCACATCGGTATGAAACAGGTCCGGGTACTGGGTGGCCGAGTGGTTGCCCCAGATCGTCATGTGCCGGACGTCGCCGGCGGCCGCGCCGGTGCGGGCGGCCAGCTGGGCGATGGCTCGGTTGTGGTCGAGCCGGGTGAGCGCGGTGAAGCGGCCAGACGGTATGTCGGGAGCGTGGCTCAGTGCGATCAGGGCGTTGGTGTTGGCCGGGTTGCCCGTGACGGCGACCCGTATGTCGTCGGCCGCATGCGCGTTGAGCGCCTGCCCTTGGACGCTGAAGATGGCGCCGTTGGCCTCCAGCAGATCCCCGCGCTCCATGCCCTTCGTGCGGGGGCGGGCGCCAACCAGCAGGGCCAGGCTGACGCCGTCGAAGACCTGGTTCGCGTCGTCACCGGTCTCCACCCCTGCCAGGGTGGTGAACGCGCAGTCGCTCAGCTCCATCACTACGCCCTCGAGCGCCTTCAGCGCGGGTGTGACCTCCAGCAGTCGCAGCTCCACCGGGGTGCTCGGCCCGAGCAGCTCTCCGCTCGCGATGCGGAACAGCAGGTTGTAGCAGATCTGGCCGGCCGCGCCGGTGACGGCGACCTTGACCGGTGTGCTGCTCATGCGGCTCCTCGTTGCCGGGTCCGTCGACGAGCGGACGCTAGCAGCCGTGTCAGCCGGTCGGACCCACCGGAGCCGGCGCCGGCCCACGCAATCAGTGACGCGCTCGAGCTCGCGACTGCCTGAGTGTGCCGTAGCTCAGGGCACTCAGGTCCAGACGAAGTGCCCGACGAGGATGCCCAGCACGAACCAGGCGAGACCGCCGAGGATGCCGTACAGCACTGGCTTGCTCATGCCCGGAAGGGTAGAACCCGGTCAGAGCGACGCAGCAGCGGGCTCCGCCGGGCGTTCGGTACCTTGACGCCGACCCAACGATCCCGGAGCGGAGGCCGCATGGCCAAGATCACGGTGGCCAACCCGGTCGTCGAGCTCGACGGCGACGAGATGACCCGGATCATCTGGCACTTCATCAAGGACCGGCTGATCCACCCGTACCTCGACGTCGAGGTCGAGTACTACGACCTGGGCGTCGAGAACCGGGATGCGACCGGCGACCAGGTGACCATGGACGCCGCGCACGCGATCAAGGAGCACGGGGTCGGCGTCAAGTGCGCAACCATCACCCCGGACGAGGCGCGGGTCGAGGAGTTCGGGCTCAAGCAGATGTGGCTTTCGCCGAACGGCACCATCCGCAACATCCTGGGCGGGGTGATCTTCCGCGAGCCGATCGTCATCTCCAACATCCCGCGCCTGGTGCCCGGCTGGACCAAGCCGATCATCGTCGGCCG
>JALYQN010000140.1 GCA_030855835.1 Actinomycetota bacterium
CTGTTGGGTGTTGATAAGTCGACGGGCCGATTTTCGTGCGCCCGTCGTACGGAGCACCGTCGAGAGGTGGCCACCCGAATGACCCGCATCACCGTCAACGTGGACGGAGCGTCGTACTCCGACGACGTCGAGCCACGCCTGCTCCTGGTGCAGTACCTGCGCGAGCGACTCGGCAAGACCGGCACCGTCATCGGGTGCGACACCAGCAACTGTGGTGCCTGCACCGTCCACCTCGACGGGCGCAGCGTGAAGTCGTGCTCGGTCCTGGCCGTCCAGGCGGATGGGCACGAGGTCACCACCATCGAGGGCCTGGCCACAACCGGTGAGCTGCACCCCATGCAGCAGGCGTTCCACGAGGCCCACGCCCTGCAGTGCGGCTACTGCACGCCGGGGATGATCATGCAGTCCATCGACTTGCTGATCGAGAACCCCGACCCCAGCGAGGACGAGGTGCGCGAGGGGCTCGAGGGCAACCTGTGCCGCTGCACCGGCTACCAGAACATCGTCAAGGCCGTACAGGCGGCTGCCAAGTCACAGGCCGCCAGCTCACAGGGAGGCGCGCGATGACCGCCGTGGAGGACCGTCCGGCCGAGGCTCAGCTCGAGGTCGGCACCGCCCGCCGGCGCAAGGAGGACCAGCGCCTCATCACCGGACGCACCCGGTGGACCGACAACATGATCCTGCCCGGCATGCTGCACCTGGCCATGGTGCGCAGCCCGTTCGCGCACGCGACGATCACGTCGATCGACACCACGGCGGCCAAGGCGTCCCCGGGCGTCGTCAGCGTCGTCACCGGCAGGGACCTCGCCGACGAGCAGGGCACCCTGCCGAACGTCTGGAACATCACCCCGGACCAGAAGACGCCGACCCACCCGTCGATGGCGGTGGACACGGTGCGCTTCGCCGGCGAGATCGTCGGCTGTGTGCTGGCCCGCTCCGCGGCCGAGGCCCGGGACGCGGTCGAGCTGGTCGACGTCGAGTACGACGAGCTGCCGGTGCTTCTCGACACCCGGGAGGCGCTGAAGGACCAGACGGTGATCCATCCCGAGCTCGGCACGAACGTGAGCGCGCACATGGTCGTGGACTTCGACACCGACGTCGACGCCGTCATCGAGGCGGCCCACGCCGACGGCATCGTGTTCGAGCGCGAGTACGAGCAGCAGCGGCTGATCCCGGCGTTCATGGAGCCCCGCTCGATGATCTGCGACCCCACCGGGGAGCAGACCGTGCTGTGGAGTGCGACCCAGATCCCGCACGTCCTGCGGGTGCTGCTGGCGCTGTCGCTCGGCATCCCCGAGTCCAAGCTTCGGGTGATCGCGCCCGACGTCGGCGGCGGCTTCGGTGGCAAGCTGCAGGTCACGCCGGAGGAGTTCATCACCGTGCTCGTCGCGCGGCGGCTCGGCAAGCCCTGCAAGTACACCGAGACCCGCAGCGAGTCACTGATGGTCGCCCATCACGGGCGGGCGCAGCACCAGAAGCTCACCCTGGCCGCCAAGAAGGACGGCACCGTGACCGGGCTCAAGGTCGAGCTGATCGCCGACACGGGGGCGTACCTGGCGCTGCTCGGCGGCGGCACCCCGGCGCTGGGGACGTTCATGTTCAACGGCATCTACAAGTTCGACGCGTACCGCTTCGACCTGACGACGGTGTTCACCAACACCGCGTGGACCGACGCCTACCGTGGCGCCGGCCGGCCGGAGGCGACGTTCGCCATCGAGCGGCTGATGGACGACTTCGCCCACGAGCTCGGCATGGACCCGCTGGAGCTGCGGGCGAAGAACTGGATCACTCACGACGAGTTCCCCTTCACCACTGTCGCCACGCTGGAGTACGACTCCGGCAACTACGAGGCGGCGACAGCGAAGGCAAAGCAGCTGTTCGGCTACGACGAGCTGCGGCGTGAGCAGGCCGAGCGCCGCGACCGCAAGGACCCGGTACAGCTGGGCATCGGCGTGTCCACCTTCACCGAGATGTGCGGCATCGCGCCGTCGCGGGTGCTCGGCGCGCTGTCGTACGCCGCCGGCGGCTGGGAGCACGCCTCGATCCGGATGCTCCCGACCGGCACCGTCGAAGTTGTCACCGGTGTGACCCCGCACGGCCAGGGACACGAGACGGCATGGAGCCAGCTCGTGGCCGACCGCCTCGGTGTGGGTTTCGACGACGTCGAGGTGCTGCACGGCGACACTCAGATCGCGCACAAGGGTATGGACACCTACGGGTCCCGGTCGCTGGTCGTCGGCGGCATTGCGGTGACCCAGGCGGCCGACAAGGTGGTCGAGAAGGCAAGGGTGATCGCCGCGCACATGCTGGAGGCCAGCGTCGACGATGTGGAGTTCGAGGCCGGTACCTTCTCGGTGCGCGGCACCGACCAGGGCAAGACGATGGCCGAGGTGGCTTTCGCGACGTTCGCCGCGCACGACCTGCCCGAGGGGGTAGAGCCGAGTCTGGACTCCGACGCCACCTTCGACCCGTCCACGTTCTCGTTCCCGCACGGCACTCACCTATGCGCGATGGACGTGGACACCGAGACCGGTCAGGTCACGATCCGCAAGTACGTGTGCGTCGACGACGTCGGCAACGTCGTCAACCCGATGATCGTCGAGGGCCAGGTGCACGGCGGTCTGGTGCAGGGAATCGCGCAGGCGCTGTT
>JALYQN010000149.1 GCA_030855835.1 Actinomycetota bacterium
GTCGAGGGCGGCAGCACGGCCGTCGCGCGCTCCGTCGAGTGCAGCTTCGAGCGCGGGCTCCCTGGCGACAAGCTCGGCCAGACCGGTGAGGCGCCCGGCCAGACCGGCAACGGCAGGGCGGGCGGCGAGACCGGCCGCTGGGCTGAGTGGGGGCGTGACCAGGGGCACGGCGCTGTGCGCCGGGTGGGCCATGGGCGAGGTGACTCCTCGGACGCGCGACAGATGCTGTGCAGGCTCCCGAACCGAGCGGACGGGAAGCGGGATGAACGGTCCTAGCCTAAGGCAGCCAGACAACCGTTACTGCGGCGGCCGCGGGGCGGCCGGGGCGGACGGCGGCGCGGGCTCGCCACGGTCGCCATCGCACTGCCACGGGGGGGTGGTGCCCGAAAGGGCCGATACACATGCAGTGCCCCGTTATCCTTCCGGGACAGGTGCGCGACGAGACCGCGCCCACGGGTGGACGATGTGACGGGCTGCGCTCGTCGAACGAGAAGGGCGAGCCGGCGTGCGGATGGCCGAATCGAGACGCAAGGACTCCGAGCAGGTCGCTGGTGTCCGGGTGAAGTCGCCTTCGCTGATGAAGGCGCTGGCGTACTACGCGCCGTCATACGCAGTCTCGATCGGCGGCAACCTGGTGCTCAACGCGGCGGCCGCGCGCACCCTGGGCGTTGAGGACTTCGGCTACTTCGTCCTGGTGTTCACCGCGACGGTCCTCGTGGGGCAGTTCAGCCTGATGGGCGTGCACCGCTCGGGCCTTCGCGAGGCGGCCAAGGCGGAGAGCGCGGAGACAGTGGGCGCACTGCGTCACGGGGTGCGGGCGGTATTGCTGATCCCGCTGCCGTTGGCCTCGCTCGCGACCGCGGCCGTGATGTGGGGCCTGGGCGGCAGCGCCCCAAACGACCTGCTGACCGCGGCGCTCAGCGGAGCGCTGGTCTTCCTAGCCGGGTACCAGAAGATCAACGCCAACTTCCTGCGCGGCCTCGGCCACGTGAGAGCCGCGACGATGCTCACCGGCCGGTCCGGCGGGTCCCTCATCGCCGTGGGGCAGGCGACGTGCGTCCTGTTGGTGGCCGTGGTCGTCCCGGGCTGGGGACTGCCGGGCATTCTGGCTGGCACGGCAGTGGGGTACCTCGTGCCGCTCGCCTGGGCAACGTGGCTGTTGCGTCGCTGCTGGCCGACGATCGAGCGCCACCCCCGCACGCTGCACGACCTGCGGGTGGTCGTCCGGCGGGACTGGCGGTTCGCGATGAGCCAGACCGGCGCGTTCCTGAACTCGACCCTGGAGCTGTGGGTGGCCGGCGTCGTCCTGTCCGGTGGCGCCACGTCGTTGTTCGCCGCCGCACACCGGCTCGGCCACCTCATGGTCGTCCCGCACCATGCGATCCAGGTCGTGTTCAGTCCCGCCGTGGCGAGGCTGGCGGCACGCGACCAGCACGGCCTGCTGGAGCCGCTGGTCCGAACCGCAGCCACGGTCGCGACTGTGGCGAGTGGCTTGCTCTGGCTCCCGATGGTGATCGTCCCCGGCCTCGTCCTGACCACCGTCTTCGGTGCAGGCTTCGACGACGCGGTTGCGGCGTTGGTGCTCCTCGCCAGCGCCTATCTGCTGAACGCGAGCAGCGGACCGTCCTCGACCACCCTCTCGATGAGCCACCACGAGGGTGTCGTCGCCCTGATCAGCTGGGGCCTCATGGCGCCGCGGGTGGCGTCGGGCGTGGCCTGTGCCCTGGCGTGGGGAGTTATCGGCCTGGCCGCCTCGACGGCGGCGATGGCGATCATCACGTACGCCCTCACCTGGTGGGCCGCCCATAGCCGACTCGGCATTTCGACCCATGCCACGCTGCGCCCGAATCTGTCCCTGCTGCGGCAAATACGCGGCTGAGGCCCCGAAGATCACCCCTGCGAGTCGAGGTCCACGGCGAGGGCGATCGGGTCTGCCTTGCGGATGTCGACGACGTGGCCGGTCTGTGGTGCCAGCAGCACGTCGAGTGACCACCGGGCCACCTCCGTGGGCTCGAGCAGCGAGTCGGCGAGCTCGGCCCCGAAGGCCTGCATCCGCATCGGGGTGGCGGTGCGTTCAGGGTTGATGCAGTTGATGCGGACCCCGTCGACAGCCCACTCGTCCGCCAGGGCCTGGGTCAGGTTGACGACGGCTGCCTTGGCCGACGAGTACAGGCTGTAACCGCCGCGGCCGCGTGTGTAGGAGCTGGAGGTGAACAGCAGCATCGAACCGCCCGTCTGCTTCAGGTGCGGGAACAGCTCCTGCGCGATGAACATCGGGCCGAGATAGTTGATCTCGGTAGCCGCGTAGAGCGTCTCGTCCGACGTCTCAAGTAGCCTGCCGCGAGGGAGGATGGCAGCCGTGTTGACCACGAAGTCGATACGACCGGACTCCTCGACGACCCGACGCGCTGCGGCGGCGACGTCGCCTCGCCGCTCGACATGCGTACGGGTGCTGGAGCGACTGAAGGCGTGCACCGTGGCCCCGAACCCACTCGCCCGTCGCGCGATCTCGGCGCCGATGCCGTGGCTGCCGCCGAAGACCACCATCACCTTGCCGGACAGCGCTGCCCGGTAGTCCGCCTCGGTCCGCGGGGCAGGCAGGTCGTTGCTGGTCAGCTGAAACAGCTTGTCGGCGATGTAGACGTCGAGCGGCTCGGTGACCTTGATATTCCGGTCGTCGCCCTGGACGGTGACGATCGTGACGTCGGGCAGGTAACGCAGCACTACCGTGCAGTCGTCGGTCGCGACGAAGTCGGGGTCACGCTGCGCCAGCGCGTAGGCGCGCGTGATGACCGACGCACGGAACGCTTGCGGGGTCTGCCCTCGCCGCAGCCGGGCCCTCGACGGGATGTCGCTGATGGTGTCGTCCGGCCAAACCTCGATGATGGTGTCCGCCGACGGGATGGCGACGTCGACTGCCTCGTATGTCGCAAGCGCATGGAAGCACTCGCTGATGATCCGCGGCGTCACGAGCGGCCGGACCGCGTCGTGGAACAGCACGTTGCACTCCCGGCCGTCCAACCACTTCAACGCCCGCAGGGTCGATCCGTTCCGGGTGTCGGCGCCCTCGATGATGTCCGCCACTTTGCCGTACGCGCCCTCGTGCACGATTGCGCGGACCGGGTCGAGATAACCGCGCACCATCACGATGAGCACGTCGTCGACCGCGGGGTGGTTGTTCAGCGCTGCCAGGGCGTGCTCCAGGATCGGACGGCCGGCGATCCGGATCAGCTGCTTCGGCAGCGGCAAGCCGAGTCGGGCCCCCACTCCACCCGCGAGCAGGACCGCGACGTTGCGCGGCATTCCGTCAGCTCCCGCGCCTGTCGTCATGGTTCAGCCCGCCACTGCCGCGACCGTCGCCGGCTGCGGCGGCCGTTGGATACCGAGCGCGTCGAGCAAGCGGTCGCTCACCCCTGACCTGGTCTCGGCACCGATGAGCTCGGTGCTCCTCGCGCGCCGCTGCTTGGAGTCGGTGGACTCGTCCAGACAGTCGCGGAGGAAGCGCTCGAAGTCGGCAACGGTGTGGAGCAAGGGTCCGGGGATGAGCTCCCGGTAGCCCTCCACGTTGAGACCGGGGTCTGCCTCGTACTGCTCGATGTCCGGACAGTGGAACCCCACTGGCCGGTTCATGGCCAGGTAGTCGGTCCACACGCTGCTGTAGTCGGTGATCAACCCGTGCGAGCGCCCGAGCAACTGGTAGGCCGTGGTGCGCACGCTGCGCAGGTCGTCCGCGAGGATGACCGACAGGCCCATGGCCGCGTAACGGTCTGCGTCGAGCGGGTGCGGCTTGACCGCGAGCGTGACGCCCAGTCGACGTGCCACCTGCCCGACCTGTTCGAGCAGCTCGCGGACCGACTGCGAGCGCGACAGCTCCTCCGCATCGATCTGATTCCGCACGACGCCCAGCCGCGCCCCGCGGTAGTCCGTGCGGCGGAAGGTTGGCATCCACAGGACCAGGGCGCGCTGCGGGTCGAGCCCGAGTGCGCGCATCGTCTCGTCGCCCGCCGGTCGCGCGAACTGGTCGACCCGCGGATTTCCGGTCACGAGCACACCCTCCGCGGCGACATCGAAGTACGTGGGGCGTTGCCCGCCCCACAGCTGCGTCCCGGCCACGGCGAAGGTGGACCGGATGTCGGTGAACCGCTTGCTGCGCTTGGGGCCGTCACCGTGCCACAGGTTCACCGACGTCTTATGGCGGGGTGGGTGGGGCGATCCGTACAGACCGTGCGTGAAGAAGACGTAGCGTGCCGTGATGTAGGCGAGGTAGCCCCGAACGGAGTTCTTTGGCAGGCGCCGGACCGGGAACCGCAGGTGTGCGTCGCGGAGCAGCCAGTCCACGGGGGCCGGGCTGTCGCCGATGAGCCAGTAGACCGGCATCCGAGCTGCCAGGGCCCGGACCATCTCGACGCTGTTCCCCTCGTCGTAGGGGAACCCCGCGACAACAGCGTGGCGGAGCGCGGGGGTCACCCGCATCAGGAGGCGTAGCAGCGCCAGCTTCGCTGCCCCGATGGCCCGAACTCCGCGCACCGTCATCCCCCCAGGCTCGCGACTAGACGACGCTCGGTGTCCACCATGAGCAACCGCATCTGCGCGCCGATGATTCGCAGCCTCGCAGGCTGCAGTGTGCCCTGCTGCTGCTCGGCCATCTCCCGCAGCCGGCGCCATCGGCGGGCCAGCTGATGCAGGTACCGGAGCTCGAACAGCGCCGGCCGGGTGGACGACTGGTAGTAGCTGTGGAGCAGCCGATCCTCCAGCCGCCGGCGGACCGCCGCTACCGGCCGGACCACGAGCTCCGGCGCCAGCCGGATCACCCCCGCCACGAGCACGGTGAAGCGCACCAGGTCGTCCTCGGGATGTCCGACCGAGGACAGTGCCGGGTCCAGCCCTACGACCGACCCGTCGCCCGCGAGGATGAGGTTGGCCGGGCCGAAGTCCCCGTGCAGCAACACCTGGGGGGAACGCACCGTCGAGAACGGTAGCTCGGCCAGTGTGCGCCGGACCCGGTCCGGCAGTGAGAGCCCCAAGGGCAACAGCCGCTCCTCGGCGACGGCGAGGACCTGCTGGGCCTCTTCCCGCAGGTCCACGTCGACTACCGGCAAGCGCTCGAGGGCGTGCAGGCATCGCAAGAACGAGCCGGCCGCGGACAGCCCGTCGAGCAGGGCCGCCGGCCGCCGGACGCTGCCGTAGTTGAGCAGCTGCTTCACGGTCGGCCCGGCGACATACTCCATCACGAACGCGTCGAGCTCTTGGAGGTACGCAACCGGCTCCGGGACCCGGAAGGGGACGCCCTGCCTGTCGAAGTGGGCCCGCAGTCGTTGCAGCGCCAAAAACTCCTCATGCGCGCTCAGCGGGTTGTCCACGTCGTCCTGGGACCACCCGGTGTGCGGCTGCTTGACCACCCACCGACGCTGGTCCGCGCCGGGCGCCGCCGGACAGACAACGTAGATGTTCGATCGGCCGGCGATCCGCTGGCGCTCGACCGACAGCGGACCGTGCTCCACCGACCCGTCCAGGGCCCGAGCGACGGCCTCGAGCAACGCGTCCACCTCTGCCGTCTGGACAGCAGTGGTCGTCGGCCGGTGCCACCGGCCGGGCCTCACCGCAGACCTCGCCAAGCCGAGACCACGACATGCTCGCTCAGCTCCTCGGCCGGCCGAGTCCCGTCAAGGCGGTGCAGGCCGAACCGTGCCACCTGCTCCTGGTACAGCTCTGCCATGTCAGCGAGCTGTTCCGGGTTCTCCTCCTGGCGGCGGCTGTAGGCCACGGGGCTCGACACGTCGACGAGGAAACCGACGTCCGGCTTGGGGCTGATCAAGGTGAACAGCTTGCGCTGCCAGCGGATGTCGATGCTGCGGCCCCGGTAGAACCACAGGTCCAGCTTGACCATCGTGTCCGGGCTGAACCGGTCAAAGATCAGCACCTTGGTGCCCTGGCGTCGCCGCAGCACGAGGCGCCACAGGTGCACGACGTTGCCGAGCACGACGATCACTGCCCACGCGTGCCGTCCGGTGGACGTGTACAGGAAGGCGGGTGGGATCAGCCGGTCGGGTTGCCGGGCCGGATTCCGCTTCCGCCCGATGGGTCGGTCCATGAACGGGGCGGCGCGGAAGAACACCCGCCCGGACTTGAAGCCTGCCCACTGCATCTGCGAGGTGACCCCGAGCTCGCGCAACGAGCGCTGCAGCTGGCTCGCCTGAGTGCTCTTCCCGGAGCCGTCGAGGCCGGAAAACGAGATCACCGCCGGCCGCACCCGCCGCGGGCCCGCGGCCAGCAGGATACGGGCCTTGGCAGCGAGCGGGCCGCTTCCCAGCAGGACCCGTGTCAGCGCTGCGGCCCGCGCGCCCGCGCCCACCGCTGTGCCGGACTCGTACGCCTGGCGGAGCAGGCGGAGCGGGCCGAGCAGGCCCAGGGGCCGGGCCATGCCCTCCGCCACAGACCATGCCTCCGGATCGGCCTCCAGGGCCTGGGCCACGCGGCGGGTGATCT